>JALGTY010000010.1 GCA_029821145.1 Candidatus Zipacnadia bacterium | reverse complement strand
GCGCCGAAGGGTGAGGAGTGGGCGCAGATATCAACTCAGACTGTGGCTCCCGAAGCTGCGGTGAAGGCGACGGTTGCCCTGTCGGGGATGCTTCCGAGCGGAGCTCTGCAACTGGATGACCTGGTCTTGAGGCGCGCGATGACGACGGCGGAGATATTTGCGGGTGAGAAGCCGCTGGCGGGGCAGATCAGCGGTCATCCGCGGGCTATCGTGAGTCCGGAAATTGCGGCTAAGCTGCCGGCACGAGCGGCTGACACTACGGAGGGTGTCTATGGGGCGTCGCCGGCATCACTGCTTGCAGTCATCCGCGCACGCGCCGACAAGTACCTGCAAGAGACGGAAATCAAGTTCGGCAAGAGCTCGCTGCCGTGGCCGCCGCAGGAGATGCCGCAAGAGGGTGGCGGTCTGAGCTGGAACCCTCTTGCCGGAGCACTCTCCGAGCGCCTCAAGAGCCTGTCGTTGGTCTATGCGGCGACTGGAAACGCGGGCTATGGCAACCGCGCGAAAGAGCTGCTGCTGGCGATATGCGAGTGGCCGCAATGGTACGACCCGGTCAACAACCGGCCGAGCCTGGAGATCGGCAACATCTCGATAGCGGCCTGCTTCGCCTATGACCTGTGCTACGACCTGCTGAGCGAGGATGAGCGGGCGTTTGTGGCTGAGGCGCTCCAGAGGAATGTGCTGGTTCCGCTGCATGAGGCGTTGTCCCCGGGCATTGGCAACAGTAACGGCTACGCGCTGTGGACGACGGCGCTGGGGCTGTGCGCAGTGGCTACGCTTGGTGAGACAGCGGGTGCGGCAACGTGCGTGCGGCTGGCCGAGGATTGCGTGCTCGATTACTGGGACAAGCGCGCTAACAGTCACCGGACGGAGGGCCAAGGCTATGATTCCTGGGCCTACGGACTGCTCATTTTCCTTGCCGACTCTCTCAAGCGCAACTTCGGCGTGGACCATCTCGGCCACCCATTCCTGCCGGTGATGGCCCGCTTCGGGATAGCGTTTCTGGCCAACGATTGGCATACCCAGGCATGGTTTGCAGACGCCGGCGGTTCGGCCCAGTACGTGGTATGGCATTTCCCGCTGACGCTGCTGGGGGCATACACCCACGACGGCAATGCCGGCTGGTATCTGAGGGAGACGAAGACGGTCGGCTACGTGAGATGGGATCACTACAAGTTCATTGCCTTCGATCCGCAGACGCCGGTAATCGAGCGCGACCCACAACGGCCGGGGGATATCTTCCCGCGCGTGGGATGGGCATCGCTGCGTTCGGGCTGGGAGCAGGATGGCACATTCATCGCGCTGCAGTGTAGCTCCTCCGGTCAGGGCCATGCCCACATGGATCAGAATAACTTCCTGATCTACCGGAGCGCCACGGCGGTGGCGATGGATTGCGGCTATGCTTCGTCGCTGGGCGGAGCTCTGCGGGAGTTTGCGCGCGGCGCAGTTGGCCACAACTGCATACTCGTTGACGGCAAGATGCAGACCCACAAGCGGGGCGATATTCCCTACTTCGCGACGACTCGCCACGTTGACTATGCGATGGGCGACGCGACTGCCGCCTACAGCAGTTCACTGCTCAGCCGCGCTCATCGCCACCTCATCTATCTCAAGCCGGACCTGCTCCTGATGGTTGATGACCTGAAGGCGGCAGGCCAGGCGCGGAGCTTCCAGTGGCTGGTGCATCCGCACTCATGGGGAGGCATGGCGCAGGTGACGCGGGCTGGCAAGGAGATGCTGGTTGGAGAGCCGGCTACGCCAGGCGATGTCGAGATCGTCAAGGCTGACAAGCAAATGCGCATCCGCTTCCTGCACCCGGCGAGGGTGCCTGTGGAATATGTTACCTACCCCGGAGCCGAGAAGTACAACCCCTACATCCAGGCCAATATCCCGCCCACGGATGAGGTTGTGCTGGTCACGCTCTTGGAGTTGGGCGAGACTCACGCAGAGGATGTCTCCACTATCGTTAGCAACCGGCTAGTTGTATTCTCGTGCAATGCCAATGACAAAGCCCACCAGGTCATGCTGAACTTGGCAGGCGATGCCGGCGAATCGCCGCACCTGAAGGTGGAGCTCGACGGGGAAACATTGCTGGACAGAGACGACCTGACCATTCCGCCGGATGTGACCGGCTGACGCGGCTGAGTAACTCAATGCAGAATCCCGAGGCCGGCGCAAGACTAGGCCAGTCTTATCGCTTATCTCGGCTTGCCGTCAGCGAACACTGACGTGCCGCGCGCGGCAGCCCATGGCATCATCCGTCGCGGGTTGCCTTCCCACAGCCGGTCAACAGCCCAGTCCCTGGCTTGCGGAGGCCCGTCACATTCCAGTCTTATGACCGGGAAAAGCTTCGTTGGCGGCTCGGCAGGCAGGCCGCCTATCAGCACGTGGTCCTCGGTCTGCGCGAAGGGCAGCTCTTCGCCGGTGGTGAGAAGCACGGCGCGGTTCACCTTAGTCGCCAACCCGCCGAGGTTTACCTCTCCCCGGCCGTCCCAGAAGCGTATGACCAGGTACAGGTTATTACCCTTCCGGGTCTGCCGGCCGTAGGTGATGAACTCGCACACATCGCCCGCCTCAGAGCCGTAGATCGCCTCCCCGTGCACATCCATCCATTGGCCAATCTCTTTCATCTGCTCGGCGTACTCGGCTGGGTGCTCGCCGTCGGCGGTTGGGCCGACGTTGAGCAGCAGGTTGCCGCCTTTGCTTGCCGCCTCGACCAGCATGTCAAGCAACAGAGCAGCCGGCCGCCAGCGCTCCCCTGTCGCATAGCCCCATAGCCGCCACGCACTCACCTGGCACGATTCCCACATCCGCCCAGCCTCAGAAACGATCTGGTGTTCGGGAGTGCCGAAATCGCCCAGTTCATCTGAAAACGATGTGTCGCCTGCTGGCTGTCCGAGCCGATTGTTGATGAGTATCGCCGGCTGCAGCGAGCGGATCATCTCGACCAGCTCGTGGCTTTTCCACCTATCCGCCGAATGTGGCCACGCGCCGTCAAACCACATCACATCTATCTCGCCGTAGTTGGTCAGTAGCTCGCGCACCTGGCTATGCACGTAGGTTTGAAACTCGTCCCACCCCTTCGGGTCGTGTTCCGGCCCTTCCCAGTAGGCGGGTATGCGCCAGTCGGCGAGCGAGTAGTACAGTCCCACGCGCAGCCCGGCTTCGCGGAATGCCTCGACGTATTCGCCCACGAAATCGCGCCCGGCCGCCTGCGCCGCGCTGGTATAATCGGTCAACTCCGAATCCCACAGGCAGAAGCCGTCGTGGTGGCGCGTGGTCAGAACGCCATATTTCATTCCCGCGCGTCTGCTTATTTCAGCCCACTCATGCGCGTCAAATCTCTGGGGATTCCACTTGCACGCGTTTTCCGCATATTCCTGCTGGTCGAGGTGCTCGCGGAACAGCACCTGTTCTCCCCGGCCGTAAGCCGAATACGGCCCCCAGTGGATGAACTGTCCGAACCGGGCTTGTTGAAACCACTGCCAGTAGTCGGGAATATTGAGCACTTATGTTTCACCTTTTCATAGCGACACGTTACACGAGCTCCTCGATATTCTCTCTTATCTTAAGTATGGCGTTGACTATGTCGTCCATATCCTCTTTTTCGCCCAGCAGTATCCACGTCCCTTGAAAGCCTATCGCTTCTTGTTCGAACGCTTTTTCGGCCACCGGACAGAATACGTCACTATAACTCTTGCCGGGCCAGCGAAACTTCGGCGAGCGGTACGCCGGGTGTTGGTGGGACGGCGAAGAGAACAGCGGAATACCTTCTGCCTCCAGCGCCTCCATGAATCTCTGCTTGGGCACGTCCTTGAAACGTGTGGCATCATACTTGAAGATGTAGGAGTAGTAGTTCTGCTCCGGGCTCTGGCGCAGCGGCTCTATACCGTCTATTGCGGCGAGCCCTGGCTTCAGGTATTCGGCGTTTTCGATTCTCTTTTCGCGTTGCTCGTCGAATCTATCGAGCTGGGCCAGAAGGACGGCGATCTGGAATTCCGTCATCCGGTAGTTCCAGCCTATGTTAATTCGCCCGTCCGCCAGTCTTTGTCCTTGACGCCCTTCCACGCCCAGGATGCCAAACGCAAGATCGCCCAGGCTCTCTGCATTCGTCGTCACCATGCCGCCTTCGCCTGCAGTAATCAGCTTCGATTTCTCAAAGCTGAAGCAGCCGAAGTGCCCGATGCTCCCTACCACCTGCCCCTTGTATCGCGACCCATGCGCCTGCGCGCAATCCTCGATCACCACCAGGTCATGTTCCCTGGCAATCTCCATGATGCGGTCCATCTCACAAAGATATCCGCCTATGTGGACGGGGATTACAGCCCTGGTGCAAGCGGTGATGGCCTCCTCGATCTTGTCGGGGTCTATGCAGTATGTATCCGGCAGCACGTCAGCAAATACCACATCGGCTCCGACTATCAGCGGCGCCAGATTGGTCGCCACCCAGGTACTCGGCGGGGTGATGACCTCATCGCCAGGGCCTATGCCCGCATTTCTCAGGGCGACTTCCAGAGCCGTAGAGCCATTGCTCACCGGAATGGCGTAATCAACACCGTGATATTCGGCATATCTGTCACAGAATCGCTCTGTTCGCTCGGTGAAGACGTGGCCCCATTTCCCGCTTTCGACCACTTCCATGACCGCATTGACCTCGTCTTCGGTCACAACCGGCCATTTGGGGAAAGGCCGTGTCCTCAGAGCCTGCCCGCCTTTGAGCGCCAATTCAGCCATTCTAGACCTCACTAATTCCTATCCTCACAAATTCTGGATCACGTCCACCATGGCCAGGTAGTTCTCATAGGGTATGTAGTCCAGCGGGCTGGTATTGCAGGCGGCCACGTAGCGCCCGCCCTCCATACCGGTAGTAAGCATCCGCTCGGTAGCAGCGCGCACCTCAGCGACAGTGGCGTGGGTCAAGAAGACTACGTCCATGTTGCCCATCAGCGTAATGTCGCGGCCGAAGCGGCGTTTGATGTCGCCCAGATCATTTGCTGCCGCCTCTACTCCGTGGAACGCGCTGAAGCCAAGTTCGATCAGCAGCGGCAGCAGATCATCCGCCTTGCCGTCACTGTGTAGCGTGTAGATGATCCCCGCCTGGCGTAGTGCGGCTACCGTATCGCGAGTGCGCTCAAAGACCAGATCCCGAAACATGCGCGGGTTAGTCATCAGCCCGCTCTTGAAGGCGCAATCCCCGTCTATCAGCACCACGTCAATGCCCAGCGGAATTACCACCTCAGCAATCGCCTGCCGCGTGCCCTCCTCTACCCAGTCGAACATGGCACCAATGTATTCCGGATCATCGTAGGCCAGTAGGCCGAAGTTCCCCAGCCCCAGAGCGGTACACACCGCATGGAAGGCCCAGGGCAGATAGGCGATGGTCACCATACCCTCCTCGCGGGCTACATGTATGCGCTCCTGAGCCGCTTCAGCCGCTGCGCTCCAGTCGGGGTCTGGCTGGGCGTATAGGTCATCGAGGTTCACGCGCCCGCCCTGGACATAGTGGGAGCTGCCGTCCGACGCAATGGCCGTGGTCGAGCCGAGACGACGCGCGGGGACCGGAATCCGAAGCTCTTCCCAGCCCATGCAGCGAGCAAAGGCGATCTCATCAGCCAGGTCGGCTATCGGCTCCCCGAGCACATATTCAGCCAACCCCCCCATGGCAAACCAGACTTCCCAGAACGGAACGCGCTTCGTCGACTCGCCGCGCAGGGCTCTCATCAGGTTGGTGTCATCAACGCTCATGCGGCTACCTCCTGCACAACCACCATCGCTTTCAGCTTCTGTGCAGCCTTGTGCCGCGCGCCTGATCCGCCTTCAGCTCTTCCCGCAACTCCGTCCATTGTTCATCGGTGAAGGTATGCGGAAAATCAATTCTGCGCCCTTCGTAAATGGACTGCTGCGCACCGATGAGTGCATTGAAGGCCGCCTTGCCGACCTCAAACCGGTTCAGGTGCGGCTTGCCACCGTCGAGGGCCTCCGCCACCGCCGCCGTGAAGTCCCGCTGTCCGGCCAAGCCCTGGCTATCCCAACTGCTCTCACCATGCTCCGGCTCAGCCATCCCCTCGCTCTGATACCAGTAGCCTTTGTTCTGGGTTAGATACAGGCGACCGTTGCTACCCAGGAAGTCGAAATGCAGATGCATCCAGAACGATTCCTCCCCGGGCGTGCCCAGGCAATCCGCGTCACAGTCGAAGATGACACGCACATCATTGGGGAACCAGTATTCAGCCAGCAGCCGCTCCGGCGAGCGGTGGTACGCCTGATAGCCCTCCTCCACGATATCATAGCCCATCGCCCATACCGACTCCGGCTGCGCTTCATCCAGAAACAGCATCAGCAGGTCCATCATGTGCGGCCCCATGGACATCGAGTTGCCCTTGGCACTGGCGCGGACGAAGTACAAATCTCCGATCTTTTCTGCCACGATGTCGCGGATAACACCATCGCGAAACTGCGGGAAGTAGCGCCGCTGGCAGTTGACGATCATCTCCATCCCGGTGCGCTGCTGGATTTCGTCCAGAGCGACTATTTCCGAGGGCATAACGGCCATCGGCTTTTCCAATATCACCGCCTTGACACCGGCAGCAGCGGCACATTCGGCCTCCCAGACCCGTCGCGCCGGTTGAGTCACTGCGTGCACGACGTCCGGCTGCACCTCGGCCAGTGCTTTCTCATAGTCATCGTAAGCCTCAGGAATCCCAAACGTACTCCTGAATTCCTCCCGCCGGTCCTCGATCAGGTCACAGCAGGCCACCATCTCCATATTGGGGATTTCTCGATATACATCCACGTGCTCTCTGGCTCTGGGCCCGCAGCCCAGCAGCAACGACCGATACTTTGCCATCTCGATTACCTCACTTCGATAGTGTTAGGCGTCCGTTCACATTCTCCAATGTCTGGGGCGGTCTAACCCAGCAGCGCCTGCGCCAGGATTCTTTCCGCCACTTCCATAGTATTGATGGCGTCGGAGAAGCTGGATTGCGGCTGTCGGCCCTTCTTTACGGCATCTATGAAATCCCGGCTCTTCGCTTGAAAGCCTCCGTAAACGTACGCCTGGTCGCTTCCTGCAACCTCTTTCGCGTCATATTCGACGCCCTCGGTGTCGCCATCGGCATAAACATATCCGTTAGTCTCCGGATTGCCCTCTGCGCAGATACCGGGCGCATGCATCTCCACCCGAAAAACGCGCCGCCCGCTTGCCCAGCTTGTCATCATTATGCCGGTAGCGCCGTTGTCGAAATCCAGCATGGCCATGATGAAGTTAATGTCGGGCACATCTATCTGTCGCGTTACGCTCTGGATGCGCAGGACTTCCCCACCACACATCCACCGCAGCGTATCAATGGCATGGACACCATCATCCATCATGTGATCGCGCGCCCCCAGCATCGGTGTGGTGGCGCATTTGTAGAACTGGCACACCGCGTGCAGCATCGGCCCTCGCTTGAGGCATTCCTGGTGCAGCTTGACCAGCAGCGGGTTGCAGCGCCGCTGGAAGCTCACCTGCGTGATACAATCGTTCTGCTCCGCCAGCCAGGCAAGATTGCGAGCCTGATGGATGGAAAGCCCCATCGGCTTTTCGATATAGAGATTCTGCCCCTGCTGCAGGCACCACACCCACACGTCGTACATGAAATGCGGCTGGCCTATGGCATAGACCGCGTCGGGCGCTACCTCTTCGATCATTTTCTGGTAATCCGCGTAGCGGGCCTGCACCTCGTATTTGTCGGCCGTTTCGTTGAGGCGCTCTTCGCTCAGGTCGCAAATCGCTGCAATTTCCACATCATCGAACGATGCCAGCGATGGGTAGTGCACACTGTTGGCCATACCACCGGCCCCAATCATGGCTACGCATACTTTGTCGGTCAGGCTCATCAATCCTCCTCCTCATTCAAACAGCGGCCTCGCGAAAGCCATATCTTCAGCGATCAGCCGTTCAACCTCGTCATGGTCACTATACTCGGCACACAGGCACACAACGCCCTGCCAGCCGCGTTGCATAAGCAGTTCCGCCACCCGAGGCCACGACGCCAGCCCTTGTCGCCCACTGGTCCAGTACGATTGCCATTCAGCAACTTCCGCCTCCGGCCCGTTGGTGCGCTGCCAGATGCCGTTCTTCAGATTCACCATGCACAGGTGCGACCAAAGCACATCCACTGCAATCTCGGGGATCTCTCCGTCCAGCGCGCAGTGAGCCGGGTCCCACACAGCGCCGACATGCTTCGGATCGTACTTCTCGATCAGCCGCAGTGTGCCCACCGCATTGGCGACACAGTTGTTGCAGTGGTTCTGCACGCCGATCCGCACGCCGTAACTGTCCAGCATCGGCACCAGTTCGTCGTATTCCTTCTGCACCCGCGCTTCCGTCGCCAGGTATCCGTCCTCACCGACCGATACACAGACCCGAATGGTCGGCACCCCTGCCTCAGCGCACGCTGCGATGGTCCTTTCATCGGTGGGCCCGGCGATGCTGCAAATTTCGACGCCGTAGTCAGCCAACACCTTCGCCGCCGCCGGCAGTTGTTCCACTTTGTCCGGCGGCACTTGATATTCATCCCGCACGGGCAACTCGATTCCATCGAATCCCAGCCCGCTGACGAACTTCCCCAACTCATTCAACTCCATCTTCCACGGCTTGGTAAACACTGAGAATTTCACGCTATTATTGGCCATCCCTTTGCCCCTCCGGAGAGCAACTTCGTGTGAAGAGCCCATGACTTACTCCGTGTACTTCTACAGCCTTGTCGCTCAACCTTCATCGGCCCTGCACCCGCTGCCGGCCAGCCTCTCATCGGCTCACCGCCCCTCACTTGTCAGAGGCGAAGTCCGGGTTCCGCAGTTCCCCCACTGCCTCGATCATGGCGCGGAAGTTCTCGGGCCTAATTGGCGGGTTGATTTCGCTGGCAGTGCCAATCAACAGCCCTCCGGTCTGCAGAGCGTTGGTTTCCTCGATTTGCCTGTGCACTTCTCGGCGCACTTGCTCAGGCGTGCCGCGTTCCATCAGGTCAACGCCGTCTATCCCGCGCATCCAGGCATGCCCCGGCCAGGCGTTCTTCAGCTCAACGATATCCATGCCGACCGATGGCTCCGTACAACTGAACCCGTCCACTTCGCAGTCCACAAGATCCGGGATGAGTTTCTTCCAGTTGCCATCATTGTGATACAGTACTTTGATGCCGTGGCTGTGCCAGGTTTCGATCACCTGCCGTAGGTAGGGGAAGTGTTCTTTGTGCAGAAACTCGGGGCTGAACATCGGGCCCTGCTTGGTGCCCCAGTCGGCGAAGATGCAGGCCACAGGCGAAAAGTCGCGGTCGGCGATGGCATGGATCCGGCGGATTTCACTTCTCGCATAGGTCTCGATGTATGCGGAGACGACACCGGGATCGTCTGCATACAGGTAGGAAAAAAGCGTCAGCCCCAGCGCCCACCAGCATTCTTCCAGGCCGAACCGGGCCCCGGGGATAATTACCGTCCCGCCGACGAGCCTTTTCAGTTCGTTCTGCCGCTGATAGAATTCTTCGCGCACCTGCTCATCGTCAATTTCAGCGTTCTGCATCTGGTCGGTCTTGCGAAGCAGATACTCGCGGGCACCCGCAACATCATCAAACGGCCGCTTCGCTATCCACCAGTTCCAGTTATCGTTCTGTATCTCGAAGCCGTCTTCGTCTGTTATCAAGTCAGTTCCGAGTGGGTCGTGGGCTTGAAAGCAAGTGTCGAGGGTTTGCCTGATGACTTCGCAGATGTCCTTGTACGTGTAGTTGAACCCTTCGATTTCTCTACCTGTGTACATCGAGATAACGCCGGGGTTCCAGCTAAGCTGCTCATGAATCGCCACGCGGTCCACCGGCTCGAGGTTGAGTGTCCTCTCCACCCGCTCTCTCTTCGACAGCACATCGGTCGGGAAGATCTTGTCAGATTCGGTCTCTGGCATCCGGTGCCTCCCTCCTGGTCCCATACTCATTCTCCACGACCGCCGGGGCAACCTGCGCAACACGGCCTTGTGTGTTTGCTGGCAGAGTGCTAATCTTCTTATCAGACAAACCAGCTTGCGAACGTATCGAACCTTTCGACGACCCTGGAGTGATCGCGATATGACCCGAAAGAAAAAGACCAAACCGGCAAAGAAGATGACTATTCAGGTTCCCTGGCATATGTACCGCCATTACCCGGCGGATTTCTCGCTCTGGGATGCTGCTGCCGCCGGCTTCAAGGGATGGGATTCGAAGGTGCGCGACTTGGACCTCGCCCGCACCTGTCTGGCGCTGATGCACTTCACCGATGCCGGCCTCACCCCTGATAAGGAGTGGGGGCCGGATTGCCCGAATCCGAACGCTCTCGGCACTATCGAGTGGGTGCCTCGTTTGATGGACGTAGTGACTTCTCGCATGCCACGCCTGATACAAGCGGCCCGCGATGCCGGTCTGCAGGTCGCGCAGGTGGGCGTCAGCGGCCCGCCATATACCCAAGGTGCAATCTGGGAAAAGTGTTCTCACGAGGCCGGTGACCCGCCCCCACCCGACGAAGACGTGTTGGCCGACAGAGCCCCGAAGTGGAAAGCCAAACATCAGCGCGATGTATTCGATCTGCCGCGCAAGGGGCCTAAGAAGGTCCCGCCACACGAATTCTCCCTCCCAGATATCTTCCTGCCACAGGGCGATGACATCGTCGCACAGCACCCCTGGCAATTGCACCGCCTGCTGAACAATCGAGGCATAGATCACATCATCTACTGCGGCTGGGCGCTGAACTGGTGCTTGTGGTTCTCCCCCTGCGGCATGTCTGACATGAGCCGCAAGGGCTACATGTGCTCGGCGGTGCGCGGTGGCTGCGTTGCGATAGAGAACCGGGAATCGGCGGTCGGCGAGTTGAATCTGGAATACGCCCTATGGAAGACCAGCACCATGTTCGGCTACATCTTCGACTTGCACGAGTTCACCCATGCCCTACGCCAATACGCCGTCCAAGACACAGATGCGTGAATGTCAGCAGCCGTACGAAACGATCGGAGAGCTACCAATGTCTAAGGGACTTACAAAACTTCTTTTCGCGCTCTGCTTTGCTTTGCTGTTTGCCACCGTCGGCGCCACCTACAGGGGCGGGGGACCAAGCAGGGCAGCCAAGCCACAGACGGCTGACACTCAGAAGCCCAAAGAGGCCAACACGACAACGATCAGCTTGCCGTGGCACATGTATCGCCACTACCCCGCCGACTTCTCCAAATGGGATGCGGCCGCCCTCGGCTTCAATGGCTGGGACTCCGAGGTCCGCCAACTGGACCTCTCACGCTGCTGCCTGGCCTTGATGCACTTCCCCGACCGCGGCCTGACACCTGATAGCGAATTCGGCCCTGACTGCCAGAACCCCGCCTACTTGGGCACCGTCGAATGGGTGCCTCGTACCATGGACGTGGTAACCTTCCGCATGCCCAGACTCATTCAGGCCGCCCGTAATGCCGGCATGCTGGTCGCACACGTCGGCATGGGCAAGAGATTCGATACAGATGCTCCCATCTGGGACAGGTGCGTCAAGGAAGCCGGCGATCCCCCGCCGCCTGACCAGGATCTCATCGAGGGAAAGCCGCCGTGGAAGGCCCAGCACACCAGAGACGTATTCGACCTGCCGCGTCAGAACCCGCCCAATGTCCCGCCCCACAAATTCACACTGCCCGAAGAACTCATCCCGCAGGGCGACGACATCATCGCACTGCACCCGTGGCAATTGCACCGCCTGCTAAAGAATCGCGGCATAGATCACATCATCTACACCGGCTGGGCGCTGAACTGGTGCTTGTGGTTCTCGCCTTGCGGCATGGCTGACATGAGCCGCAAGGGCTACATGTGCTCGGCGGTGCGCGGCGGCTGCGTGGCGATAGAGAACAAGGAATCCGCGGTCGGCGAGTTGAATCTAGAGTATGCGCTTTGGAAAACCAGCACCATGTTCGGTTATGTCTTCGAACTGCACGAGCTCACCCATGCCTTGCGCGAGCACGTGGCCAAGTCGGCCAGTTCCGATCAAGGTAGCCACAATGAACAAGCCGGTTGTCTCACTATGCCCTTGGGTGCGCCTCTTCGCGTTGGTCATCTGCCTCCTGCTGGTGACGGGCACGTTCGCCGCACAGTCCGACTTGCGGTCCCCCAATCCCGCCGCCCGTAGAATGGCCTTGATCGAGACCGCCGCCCGCGGCCCTCAGGCCAGTGCTGTGTCTCGGGCGCTTTGAAAATGGTGTACTACCCGCCCTGACTACCGCCCTCAAGAGCCCTGATTTCATGGTGCGACGGAACGCGGCGTTAGTTCTTGGCGGTTACGGCCCGCACGCGGTAGTGCCTCTGGCGGAGGCGCTCGATGACGAGCATCCGCTTGTGCGGCAGGGTGCGGTATATGCCCTCGCTGCTATTCGACCGCGGTCGCCCGCAGTTCTGGATCTACTCACCGCTGCCGTCAAGGACGAGGACGCGGCGGTGCAGCAGGCGGCGGTCAGCGCGACGGATCAGTACCTGGCTGTGGTCGCTGAAATGATGGTGCCGCGCGACGGCTGGAAGTTCAAGCTCGACCCCAACCGCGTCGGCAAGGACGCCGGCTGGTTCAAGCTCGACCTCGACGACAGCGGCTGGGATGACATCGGCATCGAGAAGGCTTGGGGTCACTTCGGCTACGATTACATCGGCACGGCGTGGTATCGCCGCACGATCACGCTGCCCGACAATCCTGGCGGGACCAATGCCCTGATACGTTTTGGCGGCGTGGACGAGTGCGCGTGGGTCTGGGTCAATGGCGAGTATGCCGGCGAGCATGACATCGGCCCCAGTGGCTGGGACAAGCCGTTCCGCCTGGACGTGACCGGCCTGCTGAAGTGGGGCCAGGACAATCAGATAACGGTGTGCGCGATGAACACCGCGATGGCCGGCGGAATATGGCAGCCGATAACTATCTTTGCAACCGGCCCCGCCGACTAGACTGCCCGATTGCTGGCATATCACACTTGATAACTGGAGAGTGGTTTCCGATGCGAATAACGGCCACTGCAATTCTGGGGGTAATGCTAATGTATAGTTTTGGAATGGCACAGGTGGCGCCGGTGAAACTCGCCGAGCCGTGGCAGGCCGCCTATCAGGCCGATGACGCCACCGGTCAGCATGTAATCGCGCTGTGGAACTTCGACGAGGGCGCGGAAGCCACCGACGCCGGCGACAAGGGTTTCGATCTGCAACTGAAGGGTGCGCAGTTCAACGCTGATGGCCGCTTTGGGGGGTGCCTGGAGTCCTTCCGAGGTTGGCCAGACGAGGATGTTAAGCATGGCATCGAGGTGCAGAGCAACCCCGCACTCACGCCCAAGGGCGCTTTCACCATCGAAATGTGGATCAAGGCCAAGCCGGAGCTGGAAGACTATCCGGACGCTTTCCTCATTGACAAGAGGTACGTGGCTCACACTGACTACCAGATTATCCTGGGCAGCGCCGACAATGCTGGTAAGCGAAGACTGAGGGCCGTCCTTGGCTACGGCGACGACTCCGCGTCATACACATCAACTTCCGCAGAATATGAGATAGGACGCTGGTACCACGTTGCTTTCACTTATGATGCTGAGGGCAACGGCAGATTCTACCGCGACGGGGTTGCGTTGGGCGGCACGAGCCACCCGGAGCGCGCCTCGATCGCGCCTGGCAGACACAACCTCACCATCGGCGACCGCGTCGGCAGCCTCTACCACGGATTCCCGGGCTTTCTGGATCAGGTGCGCATATCCAACGGGGTGCTTGAATTTCGGCCTGCTGTGTTTGCTTTCAAGTCCGACCGCACAACGTACATCCGCATGGAAGATGCCCCGCCGCTGCAATTCGCTGTCACCAACATGCTGCGTGACACCCTCAGCGGCGCAGTCTGCCGCTTTGCCGTCGCCGAGGCGCAAGCAACCCGAGTAGAGCTGCCGGACCTTGAGCCCGGAGCCACCCACATCGTCCAATACCCGCTTGATATGTCCCTGCGGCCCGCCGAATACCAGGTCCATGCGCGCATGGAGATACCCGGCGACAATCCCTATACCAGCGAGGAGCAATTCCCGATCACTATCGTCCCCCGCCCTCTACCCCATCGCATGCCGGTGGTCATGTGGGGCGTCGGCGGCGTTGACAATGTCATCAAGGAGATGGACCGGCTCAAGCACCTCGGCTTCACCCATTGCCTGGGTGCCGGGCTTGATTTCGCGAAGGTATGGGACGCTGGCGAACCAACCCAGGCTCAGAGCGATGCCCGTGTAGCTGCCACCAAGGCGATGCTCGATGCGGCTCTGGCCAGCGATCTGCGTGTTATGATCGGTCTATCACCCGGCCGCTGGGCCAAGAGCAAGGAGCAGTTCCAGCGCGTTGGCCGTGACGGCAAGCATCTTGAAGATGTCAATGGATTGTATCCTGAAATTCAGCAGTTCTGCTACAACGTCGGCGCCTCGGCGGCTCAGACCTATGGTGAGTTCCCCGCCTTTGCGGGGGCAATGATCCATACAGAGGTCCGCGGCGCCTCACAGACTTCTTTCTCAGACATGGACAAGGCCGCCTTCAGAGACTTCGCCGGATTTGACATCCCCGAAGAGGTCGGCATAAAGAACGGTGTGCTCTACAGCGGCCTCAAGGAATTCCCCGCCGACCGCGTCATACCCGATGACTATCCCTTGTATGTCTATTACAAATGGTTCTGGAAACAGGGCGACGGCTGGAACGCACTCCACACCGCCGTGCACCGCGGCCTCAAATCCGCCACGCACGACCGCTTCTGGACCTTCCACGATCCTGCCTGCCGCGTCGCCAGCGCCTGGGGCAGTGGCGGTGAGGTGGACTATCTTTCGCATTGGACATATTCATATCCCGATCCGATCCGCATCGGGATGTGCACCGACGAGCTCTTTGCCATGGCGGCCGGGGCCGAGACCGACCAGCAGGTCATGAAAATGACCCAAATCATCTGGTATCGGGGCCAGACCGCACCGATGCCCGGCACCGAGGCTCAGGTCCCTGACGCCTTCTTCGATGACCATGACCACGGCCCCACCGCCACAGGCGAGGCTGAGAAGTCTAAGTACCGCGCTCGCTGGGAAAAGGAGATACCGGACGCAGCCTTCATCACCATCGCCCCGATGCACCTGCGCGAGGCCTTCTGGACCAAGATGGCCCGACCAATCCAGGGAATCATGTACCACGGTTGGCAGTCATTGGTTTACACAGGCACCCACAGGGGCTACCGCTACACCAACCCGGTCACGAAGGACGAGCTGCGCCGCTTGGTCAATACCGTCCTCGAGCCGCTTGGTCCGGCGCTGATGCAGGTCCCTGACCGCAAAGCCGAGGTCGCCTTCCTGGGGAGCTTCGCCTCGCAGATGTTCAACCGGCGCGGCACCTATGGCTGGAACGGCGGCTGGGCCGGCGACGCCTATCTCATCCTCCACTATGCGCAACTCCAGCCTCAGGTCATTTATGACGAAACCATCGCCCGCGACGGCCTCGACCAGTTCAAGGTCCTGGTCATGGTTGACTGCGATGTCATCACCGCGTCCATGGCTGAGAGAATCGAGGCATTCCAACAAAGAGGCGGAATCATCATCGGGGACGAGAACCTGACCCCCGCCATCAAGCCCGACATCCTGCTGAAAAGCCATGTCCGGCCCAAGCAGGCTGACAAAGCCAGGGGCATCATGCTGCACAAAGCCTCGGCACTGCGCGAAGAGCTGGACCCACACTACCGCCGCTATCGAGACTCATCCAATCCTAACGTCATTACCCGCTGTCGCCAGTACGGCACCACCGATTACGTTTTCGCCATCAACGACCTGCGCGAGTACGGCAACTACGTCGGCCACCACGGCTTAGTTATGGAGAACGGTCTGCCCTCGGATGCCAAGCTCGTGGTCAACCGCGATGGCGGCTTTGTCTATGACCTCGTCGCCCATCGCGAAGTGAATGTAGAGAAGAGCTCGAAGCGCATCAAAATCCCGGTCCATTTGGACCCCTGCCAGGGCCGCGTATTCATGATTACCGACCGGGCCATCGCGCAGGTCGAAATCAAAGTGCGCACCGCCATCAGACGCCCGGACGCTCTGCCCTTGCAGATAGCCGTTGTGGACGATGCCGGCCGGCCCATTGATGCAATCGTTCCGATACAGGTCGAAATAGTGGATTCTGAGGGCCAGCCGGCCGAATTCAGCGGCTACTATGGTGCCAAAGACGGGCAGCTACAAATTGACCTCGACATCGCTCCCAACGACACGCCGGGGATATGGACGATCCGGGTGACGGAGCTGGCCTCAGGCCGCACCGCCACCCACTACCTGCGCGTATTGGATTAGCGCCGCGTATTGCACGCACCGCACTGAAACGGCGACCCACGCGACGTTGATTTGTCCAGCCCGGCGCAGCTCTATTCCTGCGCGGGTTGTGCCACGGCGTAATGTCCACGAAAATTCACTATATTGCGAATCGGCTCGTCGGGGACGTGAGCTGCCACGACCTCGCCGACGAATATGGCATGGTCACCTGCATCGTACTCGTGAACCAGCTTACATTCCAGGCTGGCGGCCGCGCCGTCCAGCAGGGGTACATTGATTGCTGCCGGCTCCGACCAGGCGATGTTGAATTCATCAAATTTGCTGATGTCGCTCCCGCTGCTGGTGCCGGTCTGGGTCACCAACTCCTCCTGACCCGCTCCTGCCCAGGAGAACACGAACTCACCGGTTTCGTGTATGCACTTGTAGGTATATCGGGTGTAGCCGATTGCCGTCGCCACATACAGGGGGCTGCCTGAGCAAATCATGCCCCACCCCGCAGGCATGACATTCGCCTGCCCATTGGCGTCGCGCGAGACTACCATCACTATCCACTCAGGGAACTTCTGTTGCATGGCTTCTGACGGGCTGACCTGTCTCGTCATTTATCACCCTCCTCTGAATTAGCTCGATGGACCAAGCGTATGAGCAAGCTAACCGCAAGACGACTTGACTAACAGTGGCTGGCAAACCTGCAGTATCCTCGGCATCATACTTAAGCTTCGCGAGCGCGCCCGATCATCCTCTTCTGTTTGGTATCATGTAGTCAGAACGCTTGCAGTGGCAGCGTGCGCCACAGTGCTGCGGAGACGACAACACCCGTGCTGCATCGCTGGTTGTTTGGCCGTGCCGGGTACGATGCAGAATAACTTGACTTTGCACGGATACGTGATATAATTCAAGCTGTCGTTGTTCAACTACCGCTTCTAGTAGTGCCTCAATGGCGCCGTCGGCCAGAGGTTGAACTGGACAGGTAGGAATCGAGGAGGTGGCCGATTTGTCAGACGCACATCTCAATCTCGTCGTACTCAGTGGTTTTGCAACACGTGACCCGGTGCTCAGACACAAGACCTCCGGCCAGGTCAAGGCCGAGTTCAGCTTTGAGGTCAATCGCCCCTTCTACCGGGCAACGGGCGAGTCCGTATCTGACCTGTTCTTGGTTGATGCTTGGGAGGACATCGGTGAATGGGCAATAGAGAACATCAAAGCAGGCGATACGCTCATCATCGTCGGAACCCTCAACAAGGAAAGCTACAGCACCAGGAGCGGCCGCGAACACCTCACCATCGTCAAGGCCAAGTACATCGCCCGCCTGGACTACGCCAAGTTCTCAGACCGTGTTGACACGGAGGCCATCAAGGCAGATCAATGGGACCAGGCGCTTGTGATGTCCCTGGTTGATCTGGCCAGCGACATGCTCGGAGATATTGACGAAGAGGACGACGCGGACGGACAGGCCTTCGGGGCCTCATTCTGAGACGTAGCCGCTCACAACAATATGTCACACGACGATATTGCAGCCACAAGTGGACCTAGGTGGCTGCAATTTTTTGCATCCTGCAATATGCTTAGTAACTGATGCAATGAATCGAGGCGTCCCCATGCTGAAAGATGATGACTGGTGTTTTGCCTGCGGGCAGAGCAACCCCCGCGGCCTGCAATTGAAAGACTTCGAGTTCGATGGCACACACTACTCCGTAACCTGGCAGCCGTCACGCTATTACCAGGGCTGGGCCGAGATCGTTCACGGTGGCATCGTCGCGACGCTCCTCGACGAGGTCATGACCCGGCTGTTGTGGGAGCAGGGCATCAATGCTGCCACCGCCCAGCTTTGTGTGCGCTACCATCAGCCAGCTCCTCTGCATCAGCAGCTTGCCGCCCGGGCCTGGGTAACTACCGCCAAGCATCGGCTCTTTGAGACCGCGGCTGAACTGCTGCTGCCTGACGGCACGCTTGTGGCCTCCGCCGAGGCCAAGTCCCTGATACCCAGAGATGACTACCAGGACGCATAACATGCTTTTCGACAGCCTCATGTTGCGAGCCGTGGTCAACCACTTGCGCGACAGCGCATCTGGGGCCCGCGTGCTGCGCGTATTTCAGACCTCGCGCATGCAGGCGATTGTGGAATTGTCCGCCGACACCCCTCCGGGCCAGTTGGTTCTGTCGTGCTGCCCGCAATTCGGCCGCATCCATCTCGACGATGGCTGGGAGCCCGGCCCTGCGGTCAACTATCCTGTCGGTGCAGTGCTGCAGCGCTGGCTGCGATCGGCCGTGCTGGTGGATGTCGCACAGCGCGAATTCGATAGAGTCGTTCGTCTGGAATTCGCTAACGCCCGTGGTCTGGGCCCGCAGGCGCGCTGCTATGTCATCCTCGAGATCATGGGCCGCCACAGCAATCTTATCGTCTTGGATGAGGACAATGCAATCCTCGAGACGGCCAAGCACATACCCGCAAACCTCAACCGCTATCGCCAGATATTGCCCGGGCTGGACTATGTCCCCCCACCGGACTTTGACAAGCATCACCCGGGCGATCTTACAGCCGAACAACTTCTCGCTACAGTCACCCACCCGCAAGCCACTGTTAGCGCCTGGTTCCGGGCGACTCTCCAGGGCGCCAGCGATGTGTTCCGTGACGAGGCGCTGGCCCGCGCCGACATACCTGCGACTAAGCAAGTCAACCAGTTGCAGTCCGCCGATTTTCAGCGACTTCACGCGGCGCTGGCTGAGCTGCTGGAGGCCTCCGACAGTGCCAGGCAGGCGTGGACTTATGCCTGCCCTGATGGCAATTTCGCTTATCCGGTCAAGCTGCAATCGTGTGCGGATTGCCGCGCTGAACCCGTCTCCGACATAAACGCCGCGGTGGCCGCCATCGTCTCTGACCAGATGACCAGCGCCGGATTGGAAGACCAGAGAAAGCGGCTGTTGCAGGCCGCACAGCGGCCCATGGACAGAGTGCACAAACGCATCGCCGAACGAAGAGAGGCGCAGCAGCAGGCCAAGGACGCCGACACGGTCAGGAAGCTTGGAGAGACCATTCTTGCATCACTGCACCAGATTCCCGCAGGCGCAACTGAGGCATCTCTTCCCGATCCATACGAGCCCGGCAGCACTGTGAACATCACCCTCGATCCGGAGATGACACCGCAGGCCAATGCGCAGAAGTATTTTGCCAGATACAAGAAGCTGGCCTCTTTACAGGGCCGCATCGGGTCGTTCTTGCGTGCCGCGCGACGGGAGAGGCACTACCTCGACGGCCTCCTGGACCAGATTCAACAGGCCGCCGATATCGGCGAGCTCGAAGCGCTGGAGCACGAGATGGCCCAGCAGGGGTATCTGAAGAAGCAGCGGACAAGACGTGCTCCAACGCCGACGCAGATCGAGGTTCACTCCGCCACACTAATGGGATACACGATACTGTGGGGTAAATCGGGGCTGCAGAATGACAAGCTGCTCCACCTGGCGCGCGCTGAGGACATCTGGCTGCATACCAGGAAAACGCCCGGCGGGCACGTATTGATTAGGACCCACAATCAACCTGAACAAGTGCCTGAGGAGGTGTTGCTGGCAGCGGCGCAGCACGCGGCCTCGTTATCCAAGCGCAGGTTGGATTCGGCTGTCGCAGTTGACTATGCTCTGGCCAAGTACGTCCGGCGACTCAAAGGCACACCACCCGGCTACGTCCACTACACCAATCAGAAGACCCTCCACGTCGCCCCTGCCAGGCTCAATCGTGCACCGGGCAGCTAGCCTATGATCCGTGCGTCGTTAACCACGTCGTTGACGCCCTTGATGCTTTTAATCGCCTCGCAGATCAGGTCCATCTCGCGTCTGATGTCCACGTCCCGCCCCATCATACCGCGCAGTGGCGCCACCGTGCCGCCCAGGTACGCGACGTGGTTGATTACTGCAACTGTGAGCAACGCGTAATCAATACTGTGCTTAGCGATCTCCCTTTCCACGAGGCGTCGTGCTTGCTTGTCCTCAAGCGGCATACAGCCACCTCCCAGCCATCATGGAACTGGCCACTGGCATTGCCACACCGACACTATTAGTATTCCCACCGCGCGCACACGTTATGCAATCTGTCAACACTAAACGCCCATCAGCAGCCGAGCCGCCATGTTTTCGGGTAGTCCGGCCTCGATTATCTGCTGCTGCGTCGTAGCTACATCGTATCCAGCGCGCACTATCTCTACGCTCCCGTTGTCTGCGTCGTAGATCGCAAAGCTGGCCTGGCTGTTGCGATCGCGCGGCTGGCCGACAGCCCCCGGGTTTACCATGTACCTGTGCCCTCGTACGATCTCAAGCGTTCCGCCCGCCGCCGCACCCAACTGTACCGGCAACTTGCCAGCTTCGCTCTGCACGTACCATTCCGCGTAGTGGGTATGGCCGAAGAAACAGACCTGCTGCTCCATCAGCGCAAACGATGACAAAGTCTCATCCGGCATCGTCACATAGGCCTCCGGGTCGGCCAGCGAGCCATGACACAGCTCAACGCCTCCCACGGTCGCAGTCGCCTGCAGGGTGGCCAGAAACTCTCTGTTGTCGTCGGTCAAGACCTCGCGCGTCCACAGTATGCAGGCTCGCGCGGCCGGGGTGAACCAGCGTTCCTTGCCCGGCTGGCACGCCGCCAGATCATGATTACCCACCACCGACACGCAGTCGAGCTCTCTGACTAGCTCGCAACATTCGTTCGGGCGAGCGCCGTACCCGACTATGTCACCAAGGCAAAGGTAGCCCCCTATGTCGCGCTCACTGAGAGCATCAAGCACCCTTTCAAAAGCGACCAGATTGCCGTGGATATCTGATATCACGCCATAGCGCACAAGGCATCGGCTCCCTTATTTGGCCCACTATCAAGCTGGAGACTGCCGGCTACCTCTGCGCCATTACAATAGACAGCATCCGAATCGTTGGCCATAATAGCTATTCCTTGCCTGTTGCTCTTTCACCTCCTACGGATTTCGATAACTTGTAACTGCTCAGCTTCTCGCTATCTGTGTGGGCGGTTGGGCGTGGGACACTCCCTCCAAACGGCAATGGCGACAGACGCGAATGCCGTTGTAGGGGCGTGATTTATCACGCCCTCAAAACCCCTGCTGATTGGGCGCAATGAATTGCGCCCCTACAACACCGCATTTGTTTCGTACCAGTACGACAGGCGTCTCGCCTGTCGGTCTGTCCTCGGCGTCGGCAGAGTCAAATATGATTCCAAGCCCAACGTGAGTAGTTACGATAACTCATCATCATAACCGAGCACTGCATTGTGTTATCGGCGCGGCTTTGCTAATATATCGCAACTGAGGCGCATCTTCGCAAGTAATCGCGCTGTATTGCCCGGCAGCGCTAACCATTCACAAGCGCCTGGCTCGGCCCGAGGGTTTTTTTCGATCACTTCGCCGACAATGCGGGCCAGTGGCCCTTCTACAAGCAAATCAGCTCTGGGATGGAAGCCCGAGACATGGAATTTGATCCGCTCGAAATATCACCGTTCTCCGCAAAGAATATGCTGGTCACACACGCACGCAATGTACTGGGGCCGGACGCCGAACTGCTCGACGCCTCGCGCGGTGGCCCCAACTGGCAGCAACGCACAGTGCAGTGTGCCTGGCACGTGCTGGGCATGTACGCCGACTACTGCTACGGCGGTCCCAGCGACCAGCCAACGGTGCGCCTGTTCGTACCTGGGGCCAACATGAATCATGTCACCCACTTTCAACGCTTCGCTGAAGCGCCTGGCGAACAGCGTGAAAGTTGGTCCATCGGTGTGAAGTACCTCCGCAGCGTCTGGCAGTACTTGGTAGATGAACTCCTGCCCGAAGCCTGGCTCAGTGATGTCATTGGCGCGTTCGCAGCCGCAGTTGGCGGCGTCTTCTATCCATCGCCTCCCACTCTCGATCTTGTCACGCCGGCGGCAAACCGCTACCTGGCGTACATGCTGGGCGAGGAGCTGGCGAGCGAGGATTTCAGCGTCTATCTCGGCACCGGCGCTACCGGCGCCTTCGGCCAGGTCGTAAGTACCATCAGCCACAACCGCCTCCTGAACCCGAAAGACCGGGTCGCCATGCTGTCGCCCTGGTACGAGCCGATGAAGGACCTCTTTGCTCGGCAGTACGGGTGTGAAATCGTGCCGGTACGCCGCAGCCGCAAGCGTGGCTGGGCCGTTGAGGAAGCTGACCTGCCACAGCTCGATGATCCGGCCGTCAAGTTTCTGGTGATCGTATCACCCGGCAATCCGGTTGATACCACCCTCGACTCCGAGCTGCTTGATTACCTGGAGCAACTCGTCAGCCGACGGCCGGAACTGGTCATACTCTGCGATTATGTGTATGCTAATTTCGTGGAGGGCCCCTTCGACAATGCGCTGGTCAGGATGCCCAGAAACGTGGTACCGTTCTATGCGCCCTCCAAGGATTTCGGCCTGGCCGGCTGTCGCATCGGCGCAGCCTGGATACATCCCGACTCGGCGTTGGACCGCCTGCTGCAACGCATGCCACCGGACCTGGCCCGCGAAGTTGACGCCAGATACGCCTCCCGCCAGCCGCAAGACCGGCCGACCTTCTACGACCGCTTGATCATGGACAGCGCCAGCGTATCGTTCTTCCACATGGCCGGCCTCGCGACGCCCAGCCAGGTATTGTTTACCCTCTGCGCGCTGTTTCCCCTTGTAGCGCCACACGGGGCCCAAGACTACTTCGGCTGGATACGCAATGAACTCCTCGAACGCATGGCTATGCTGTATGATGGGCTGGGTCTGGAGTTGGGCGCGCGGCAACAGATGTGCTGTAGCAACTACTGCGCCCTAATCTCGCTTGACGAACTCGCCGCTGCTCAGGACCCGGCGTGTGCCGAGGCCTTCGCCAAAGTGGACCTCTGGCGCTTTCTGCAGCACTTGGCCCACAGCCGAGGCACCATCATCATGCCCGGTCCTGCCTTCGGTGGCGAGCCGAAATCCGTTCGCGTCTGTCTCACCTCTCTGGGCAAGTTCGCCTACCACCAGGTGGGCCGCAATATCGTTGAAGCTATTGGCGACTTCACTTTCTCCAACCCGTGCCCTCACTGCGAGCAATCCTCGTGACTACTCACGTTCCTGTCCTCCGTGTCGTCCGTGTCGTCCGTGTCCTCCGTGTCCGTCATCTCGTCCGCCCTAGCTTTAGCGAAAGCGGAAGCCTTGCTCAAAGCCATGCCGCGCGCGCCCTGAGCCTGCTGAAAGTCCTGAGCCTGTCGAAGGGGCGAAGGGAGCTTGCCGAAGCGGCGTAGGCCGGGCGTCTCACCCGCCGTTTGGTACGACAGGCGTCTCGCCTGTCGGCGTTGTCGTAGCCGTTGGAGGGGCCGTGCCGAGTTGCGGAATCAAAGATTCCGCAAGGAGACCGGCCCGCGCACTTTCTCACCCCGTGGCTCGGGCTTCCCAGCATCATCGCGTCGGGTACCCACTCCCGCGGAGTGGGTGCGGCTTTCCAGCCTGGCAATGCCTTGGGCAGTCGCCTGGCTCGGCCTTCCCAAAGAATTCCGTAGGTCGGACATCCTGCCCAACGCCGTTGCCTTGCTCCCCTCTCCCTCCGGGAGAGGGGAACCAAAGCGGTGAGGGCTGCCGTTGCCGTCATCCACACTATCAAGCCATCGTGCAAGAGAGGTCCCTCGCGGTCAAACAGCGAATAGACTGTAGATAGGGGTACGTGAGATCACACTGAGAGCTGACAAGTATGGCACATGAAGTCCACGGGACATCGTCTTTTGCCGACCTGAGCGAGGACACTGCCGAACAGCAGTCGCACGGCCTGTCGCTCAGAGCATTCATCGTATCAATCGTACTGCTAGTCATCAGCCTGCTTTGGATGAGGCAGGCCGGCATTATCGCTCTGGGCGTACAGGTCGGCGAAAGCGTGCCGGTAATCCCCGCCATTGCCGCTATCTTGCTCCTATCGGTCGTCGGCCCGCTGTTATCCCGCCTGCCGCGCCTGTTGCATTTTCCCCGCCACCAATCCCTGCTGGTCTATGCATTCTTGTGCATCGCTGTTTCGATGTCTTCAGTGGGTGTGGTGCGGCAAATGCTGCCGCAATTGACGGTGCCGTTTTACTTTGCCAGTCCGGAGAACAACTACGCGCAGTTGCAAGACGAAATACCCTCCTGGCTGGCACCGAAGGACCCCGCCGCCATCCGAGGCATGTACGAGGCAACCGAGGACGGCGCAATACCTTGGGGGCCCTGGATTCTCCCCCTGGTCGTCTGGACGCTGTTCACACTCGCCAATTTCGTGGCCATGTACGCCTTGATGTTGATGTTCCGGCGGCAGTGGATTGAGAAGGAACACCTCACCTTCCCCATCGTGCGGTTGGTTATGGACATGTCTGATTACGGCGTCGGGGGCACGATTGGCCGCTTCCTGCGCAATCCACTGATGTGGACAGCCTTTGCGCTGGCGGCAGTGTACAATCTCATGAACATGCTGCAGGCCTGGAATCCAGCCGTCCCGGCTCTGGGCAAGTACTACGACCTCGGCGCCGTGCTCACCGAGCGCCCCTGGTCCGCCTTGCGCCCAATGGGCATCGCATGGCGCCCCGAGAACTTCGGCATCGGCTACCTGGTCTCTACTGAAGTGCTACTTTCCGTATGGGTCTTCTACCTGCTACAGCGCTTCTCCAACTTCTTCGCGATCGTCGGCGGCTATGAAATCTCCGGCATGCCGTTCGAGCGCGAACAGGCTTTCGGCGGCTACCTGGCCCTGGGCATCTTCCTGTTCTGGATGGGCCGCGAGCATCTCGCCCTGATGTTCCGCAAGGCCTTCACCGGCGATCCGTCAATAGATGACAGCCAGGAGCCGTTCTCTTACAAAACCACCGTCTGGGCCGCCATCATCGGCTTTGCGGTAATGATGATCATCGCCGTGCAGGCCGGAATGTGGGTCTGGATGGCCGGTATCTACTTCGCGATCATACTGCTGTTTGCCGTTACCTATGCCCGCATGCGTGCCGAGGCCGGCTCTCCGATGGTCTGGCTCTTCCCGATCATGGAGCAGTGGGACATGATGATCTACAGCGTCGGCTCCGCGCCCTACCAGCGTGGTACAGGCTTCAAGAACCTGACTGTCTTCACCATGTTCTACTGGCTGGCACGCGGGTACTTCCCGACCATGGCCGGCTATCAGGTCGAGGGCTTCAAGATCGCCGATGAGGGAGGTATCCGCCAGCGGACGATGATTCTGTGGATGATTGCGGCACTGGTGCTCGGCCTCGTCGGTGCCTACTACCTGCACATTCAGGCCTACTACTCGTACGGGGCCAACATCCTCGAGGGCGGGACTACCCAGGGCGGCTCACGCGTGATCGCCGCCGCCCGCGCCTGGCAATCTCTCTCCTCGTGGGTAAACGCCCATGCCGCTGCGGACGTGCGCCGTGCCACCGCCGGCGGGGTCGGCTTTGTGGTCACGGCCCTCCTGGTACTGCTGCGCACCATGTTCCTGCGCTTCCCACTGCATCCGCTGGGATATGTTATGGTCACCTCCTACGGTAGCCCCATTTGGGGACCATTCTTCCTGGTATGGATTATCAAGAGTGTTGTATTGCGCGTCGGCGGCATGCGCTTATATCGCCAGCTAATCCCATTCTTCCTCGGATTGGTGATCGGCCACTACTTCACCGCAGGCGTAGTCTGGGGCTCCATAAGTCTCATCAACGAAATGTATCGCCGCTACGGGGTATGGTTCGGCTAGGGAGCACAGTTCCCAATGACCCAGAGCAATGTCCAAGTTCGCGCCATGACACCTGACGACATCAGCCTCGGCATGGAGCTGAAGAACACCGCCGGTTGGAATCAGTTACCGCCCGACTGGCAGCGCCTCCTTGCGCTGGGGCCGGATGGTTGCTTTGTCGCGACCTGCGACGGGGTTGATGTCGGCACGGCCACCACCACGACCTACGAGGACAAGTTCGGCTGGGTGGCGATGGTACTTGTGCATCCACAGTACCGCCGCAGGGGCATCGGAACCGCGCTGCTTTATACCGCTATTGACTACCTCGAAGAGCGCGTGGCAACCGTCAAGCTCGACGCCACCCCGATGGGCAAGAAGCTCTACGACACTCTCGGCTTTGCAGATGAATACATTATGGAGCGATGGCTCGGCCGGGGCACGAAGCCGCTGAGGGTGCCCGGTGTGGAGCCGATCACCCCCGACCTGTTGCCGACGCTGTGCGACTTTGACCGGCCAATGTTTGGTGCTGATCGCTCAAAGCTCCTGGGCATGCTGATCAATGAAGAGCCGAATACGCCTCTGTGTATCCGTGACGGCGGCCGGATAGTCGCCTACGGCATCCTGCGGCCCGGGTACCACGCCGCGCAGATTGGCCCGCTGGTGGGCTTGCAGCCGCAGTCGGTCGAGACAGTATTCCGGGCGCTACTCACCGCTGCTGGAGATCAATACATCTATAATGACATGCTGCTGCCCAACCCGCACACCGCTGAGCTCCTCCGCAAGTATGGCTTCGAAAAGCAGCGGCATCTCATCCGTATGTTCAGGGGCGACAACAGACACCCCGGCCATCCGCAGTACATCTATGCCGCCTCCGGTCCCGCCAAGGGCTAGCTCGTACTGTTTTTCAGCGCCCAGCCGAAATGTAATCCCTGCCGGCTCAATTTGACAATGCAACGCTCAAGATGTACCATTAGACAGCTAACAACAAACGCTTCTGTAGCATTGATATATGATTAAAGACGACTTACTTGACGAAGTTATCGGACCGGCGCGATACTTGGGCTGCGAACACAACATAGTCGAAAAAGACCCGCAAACTGTGACGCTGCGTTTTGCGCTGTGTTACCCCGACGTATATGAAGTAGGCACCTCCCACGTCGGCTCGCACATCCTGTACCACGTACTCAACAGCAGGCCCGACACCTACTGCGAGCGCGCCTATCATCCCTGGTCCGACGCTACTGAGTTGCTGCGGCGCGGGAATATCCCTCTCGCCTCACTGGAGACTGATACCCCGCTGAGGGATTTCCATATCCTCGGCATCACTCTGCAGCACGAACTCAACTATGCCAGTGTGCTTTCGCTGCTGGACCTGGGGGGCATTACGTTACGGGCGGCTGACCGCGCTCCCACCGAGCCGATTGTCATAGCCGGCGGGCCTTGTGCGGTCAATCCGGAACCGATGGCGCCGTTTTTCGAGGCTTTGCTCATCGGCGAGGGTGAGGAAGTCCTCCACGAGATCATGGACTTGCTGGCCGGCTTCTCTCCGCCGTTTGCAGATCCTGAAATCCGCAGCCGCTTCCTCGGCGAACTGAGCCGCATAGAGGGCGTCTATGTGCCGTCGCTATGGCCGGTTGAGCAGGTGGGTAGATTCATCGTGCCGCAGCCGCCCTCGCCCGATAAGCCGGTGGTACGCAGGCGCATAGTCGAGAACCTCGACGCCGCGCCCTTCCCTGCCCGGCCGCTGGTTCCGTACCGCGAGTCCGTGCATGATCGGGCGCAGATAGAGATAAGCCGTGGCTGCACCCGCGGATGCCGCTTCTGCCAGGCGGGGATTATCTACCGCCCGACCAGGGAGCGCTCGGTGGAAACTCTACGCAGGCTAGCCAACGAGATCATTGCTGCGACCGGCTATGACCAGATCTCGCTGTCATCGCTGAGCTGCACCGACTACACGCGCATCGAAGAGCTGCTGGAGCTGCTGCACCAGGACCTGAGCGACCGGCGCGTATCCATTGGATTGCCCTCGATACGAGTTGATGCTTTCGGGGTAGAACTTGCCAGGCGCGTGCAGCGGGTCAAGAAGAGCGGTCTGACTTTCGCTCCCGAAGCCGGCTCTCAGAGCCTGCGCGATCGTATCAACAAGAATGTGACCGAAGCGAATCTCACCGAGGCTGCGGCGGCGGCGCTGCAAGCCGGCTGGCACAAAATCAAACTCTATTTCATGATCGGGCTGCCTGGCGAGACCGACGAGGATGTGCTGGCCATCGCCCAGACGGTTCAACAGATGCTCGACTTGGGGCGTGAATGTCTGGGCAAACGAAGCGGCCGCTTACGATTGAATGTCAGCGTGGCGCTTTTCATCCCGAAGCCGCACACCCCGTTTCAGTGGGCGGCTCAGGACAGCCTCGACCAGTTCGACCACAAGCGCCGGCTGCTGAGGGAGCGTCTGGACCGCCACAAACAGGTTAAGCTAAGCTGCCATGACGCACCTGCTGCGATTGTCGAGGCCTTCCTGTCGCGGGGAGATCGCACTGCAGCGGATGTAATCGAGAGCGCATTCCGCTCAGGGGCTATGCTGGACGCCTGGACCGAGCATTTCGACTACCACCGCTGGTGCCAGGCGGCGACTGAGCATGATATTGACATACAGACAGCAGCCTCGACGCCGATACCGGTAGATGCCGCCTTGCCGTGGGATCATATTGATGTCGGGGTGACTAAAGAGTATTTGCTTTCTGAGCTTGAAAAGTCGCAGGCAGGTACTACTACCGACGACTGTCGGGACGCTCAATGTTATGACTGCGGAATTCAGCGTCTGGTCGCCAGTTGCTACAGCGACGGGGATGCACATGAGCCAGCCTGAGCGCTACTACGCCCTGATAACTTACGAAAAGAGTGGACCTCTGCGCTATCTTGCGCACCTGGATATTGCAAGGGCGTTCGATCGGGCTGTACGCAGAGCGCAAATACCTGTACAATACAGTGAGGGCTTTACGCCGAGGGCTCACATCAGCTTCCCGCCACCATTGCCGGTCGGCGCCGAGGGCACTGCGGAGCTCTGCGGAATCGAACTTGCCGAGCCGGCAGACGCCAAGCAGATATACGCGGCATTGGCGGGGGAGCTTGAGAGATTTCACGTTAGTGAAATCCAGGTGCGGCGGGGCACCAGGCGCTTGGCGTGGCCGAAGCTGCAGGCCGCCACTTACGAGGTGGTCCCGGATTTCATAGACGAAGCGGAGCCGGCGGTATTGGAGAGGGCAATTGCGAAGTTCATGGACGTTGAACAGGTCATCCTGCAGCGCCAGACCAAGAGCACAACCCGCTCGATTAACATAAGGCCGCATGTTTACGCGCTGGGCGTTGCCGGCGATACTGTGAACATGTGTTTGGGAATTACTGAAGAGACGCTGGTCAAGCCCACCGAGCTACTCGCAGCGCTCGCCGATATTATGGGCATCACAGGAGGCGGCTGGCGTCGCTTGGTGCGCACTGGTTTGCATTTTCAAATGCCGCCTGAGGACGCGTAGCGCGGCCCGAGCTTTGGGCCGTTTCCAAAGCTCGGGTGAGAATGCGGCCTGCCCTGAGCTTGTCGAAGGGTCCAAGGCAGCCCGCTGCCGTTGCCTTGCTCCCCTCTCCCATTGGGAGAGGGGCCGGGGGTGAGGGCTGTTGTTCGGCGGGGCAGCCCGCGAATGCCGTTAATTCATGCCGTATCCAGCGCCGCGCGCGCAGAGTACGGCCAATACCATAGACAACACATTTTGCTGCCACTTGTGCAGGCAGTCTGGGGAGAGATCCGGCAGACTGTCGCTTCAGAATCGTTGGCAGCGGTCGAAGAGGTTGGCGATACATGAAAACGGATATTATTGTAGATGTCAACCCGCGCGAGACGCGGGTGGCCATCGTCGAAGATGGCCGGCTGGCCGAGTACAAGGTCGAAAGAGAACAGGAAGTCGTAGGCAACGTCTATATGGGACGCGTGGAGAATGTTGTCCGCGGCCTGGATGCTGCCTTTGTTGACGTCGGCATAGACAGAAACGTCTTTCTCCACGTCTCAGACGCCCTCACCGAAGAGCCTACCCGCCGGCAGATGCGTCACAAGATGGGCTCTTTTCCCCCGATCGGCGAAGTAGTCAAGAAGGGCCAGGAGATCATGGTACAGGTCACCAAGGGCCCGATGGAGCTCAAGGGCGCGCGCGCCACCCGGCGCATATCCCTCCCCAGCCGCTACCTCGTACTCGTGGCCGACGGCAGGGACAAAGCCGGTGTATCAAGGAAGATCGAGGATGACCGGGAGCGGCACCGCCTCCGCGAACTGGCCCAAAAGGTTAAGCCCAAAGGCTTCAGCGTTATCGTCCGCACTCGTACCGAGGGCGCCAGCCTCACCGAGTTCGAGGATGACATCAAGTTTCTGATGAAGATCTGGCGCTCGATCCAGAACAAGCAGAAGCACACCAAGGCCCCGGCGTTGATCTACGAGGATACCAGCCTCGTCTATGGCGTGTTCCGCGACGTCTTTGACGCCGACATCAACTCTTTTGTAGTCAACGATAAGGTGGCCTATGACAGAATACTGAACCTCTGTGACAACGTGGCTCCGCGTTTGCGCAACAAGGTGGAACTCTACCGGGGCGATGAGCCGATTACAGTGCACTACGGTATCCACCAGGAAATCGAGCGGGCGCTCCGCCCGAAGGTATGGCTGCCTCATGGTGGCCACATCGTTATCGAGCAGACTGAAGCACTGACCACAATAGATGTCAACACTGGCAAGTTTGTCGCGGCCAAGAGTCTTGAGGACACCGTGCTACGTACCAACCTCGAGGCCGCTGATGAAATCGCTCAGCAACTCCGCCTCCGTGACATCGGCGGCATCATTGTCATTGATTTCATTGACATGGACAACAGTCGCCATCGCCGCAGGGTCTCCAAGGTTCTCCGTGAAGCATTCAGTGATGACCGCATGAAGACACGAATCCTGCACATCACACGGCTTGGCCTGGTGGAGATGACCCGCAAGCGCACCGGCCCCAGCCTGGCTCGCCAGATGCAGGTCGCTTGTCCGTGCTGTGAAGGCAGGGGACGTATTCTGTCGGCTGAAACCGTGGCGACGCGCATCCAGGATGAACTCCGCGCTGCCAGACCCGACAACGACCACGAGGCCTATCTGATATGGGCAGACCCGGCGGTGGTGCTGACGTTGATCGGCCCGCACGCCGAGTATGTCGAGCAACTCGAAGAGGCGGCGGGAGCAAAGCTCTATGTCCGCAGCACTGAGAACATCCACCCTGAACGCTACGAGATTAGCGGCGGATCGGACCGCCAGTTCCGGAAACAACACCTGCCTCATGAGGTCGGGCAGGTGCTCACGATCTATCCTGATGACGTTATCTCAGTACCCGCAATGGGTCTGGTGGCGGCGGTCAATGGCTATTCCATCGAGATTCCGGAAGCCTCACCCAAGGTCGAGCAGGCTCTCAAGGTGCGATTGACGAAGGCAGAGAGGTCCTACGCCCGCGCCACCCCGGTCTGATAGCCCGCGTGATTACCGGAAATGACCATCGCGTGGGTCGGCCTGAGCTTTGTGACATCTGCAAAGCTCAGGTGAGAATCCGATAAATTGCGTTCTCAGCTTCCAGCCCGACTCTGTTGCCTTTCAACTTGCCCGGTCCCGTTGAGTGCACCGTCGCCAGCACCACCCTCTAGGCCTATTGCTCCCACTGTCCGCCCAGCTCTTCCGCCGTCGCCTGCATCTTCTCTTCGGGATAGATCGCGAAATAATGGTACATGTAGATGAAAATCCCTTTCGCCCCGCTGGCCCCCACCAGGCGAATCTCATTCCGCGTTTCATCTGCATCCTTCCACCCCACGTCAATCATGGGCGCACCTTCCGTGTATTCGTGGAATTTCTTGGCGTAGCCGGGTGAAACCAGGTACGCCGCGCCCTTGACTAGCCTTTCCAGTGTCCACTGGGGCGCGTGTCGATGCGAACAGCGGCGAGTATGCCAGTCCAACGGGTACTTGTTGGCATAAGACGGCCAGGTGTATGCGGCCAATTCCGCCTCAGGACTCACGGCCTTGATGGCTTTCCGGAGTTCCTCCACGAAACCCACTATGCTGTGCTCGCAGTGGCGATAGACAATCTCCTCTTCGCTCTTGTACTCGGGGTGTTCTTTGGCGAAAACGGCACGCTGTTGCCTGGAATAGTCACATTCGCAACTTGTATTCACCGTCGGATAGCGAATCATGTCAAGCCAAGCGCCATCGAGGTTGTACTTCTCGATTGCCTCGACATACGCGTCTATGAAGTACCGCCTGACCTCAGGCCGATCCGGGCAGAGCCACACGCGACCTTCGAGCTGTTGCCAGGTCAGTCCAGCCTTATGCTGCTCAGGGGTTACGCAGGCATATTCCGGATGCTGTCGGAAGAATTCCGGGCCATCCGTGGCGTTTCCCTTGCCATCCAGAGTGAGCGCCCCAGCCCACAGCCCCCCTCCCGCGTAAACTTTGATGCCTCTGGCGTGAGCCTTCTGGGCCAACACCGCCAGTGCATCTATGTCTTTCAGAGCTGGATCTTTCTCGAACTTGTCGCTGTCCCAGGCCACATATCCCCCATGAATCGCCCCTGTAAAAAGGATAACGTTGAAGCCCATCCGGTGAATGTTTGTGACTGTCTCCTCTATCTCCTCTTCGCTTCCCACGTGGGAAGAGAGTTGGATGGCCTTCCACTCGAAATGCGCTTTCGGCAGCCGTTTCCACGTGTCCGCGCCCAACTCCTCACGCTTGACGACGAAGTTCCGCACTGCCTTGAAGGTGTGGTCGTTTACCCCCAAGAGCTTCTGCTTCGTCTGGGGGGATAACACAGCTTCTAGAATCTCCGCGTAGTGCGGCTCACCGTGCGACAGGTAAACTTTGGCCAGTGGAGCGGCCACAAATATTGTAGCGCCCTCGCCGTAGCGATTCACAACGATGAAATCATACGTTCCAATACTGTAGGTCGGGTAAGGCGCTGTCTTGAGATCGAAATTGTACGCATACCGCTCCCACAGATCAACCCATGCCAGCGCCACTCCGTTGATGGCCCGAACGCCTATGCACACCCGACAATCGTAGGCGTCCTGATTCACCCTGGGCTCAATCCACTCGCCCTGAGGGAAACCGAGCGAAATAGGTATTCGTCTGGATCGCGTCTTCGGCGCGTAGAACGCACGCAAGTACTGCCGAGACGCACGATACTCTACGCCTAAGACAACGGGCAGACTCTTGCTTGTCAGCTCCGTCCCGACCAGCAAACCGCCTTGCTCCACATAATCACGGATGGCATGTTGCTGAGCTACTGACAATTCGTCTGCGTTGGCCACCACCAGATGCGTCAGCGGCGCAAGCTGTTCGACATCTGCCAGCGATTCTGCGGACACCACTTGCGTTTCGAACCCGAGCTTTGTCAGAGCCTGCGTGTAAGCCGCAACGTCTTCCTCCGTGCCGGCAACGCCAACGTTGTCCGCCACAGCCAGGTGGACGCCAGCCACCAACAGCCAGCACAGGACGCCAACAAGTGCAGCCCAACGAACCTGAATCTTCCGCATATCTATCCCTCCCGGATTCTGCTGAAATTGGGGACAGTCACCTATTTCTCCACAGGAGTAGGAGTGGAACTTACAGAAATCGTAAGAAATAGGTGACTGTCCCCAATTTCAATAAGATATTCGCCGCGTCGGGATATTGTACCTCGCTGAGGGCACACCGCAAAACGCAACGGCCACAGCCTCCGTGGCTGCGGCCGAGATCGTGCTACGAACGAAGTGGGAGAACTATGCCCACTTACCTGGGATCTTTATCCCACAACAGGTACACTTGCCGGTATTGGGGTTTATGCCCAACAACTGAACGTGGTAGCCAATGCGCTTGATCATCTTTATACCGCACTTCGGACAATACGTCGACTCGCCGGGGTCGCCCTGCAGATTGCCCAAATAGACGTACTGCAGCCCTTCGTTGTATGCGGCCTTGCGCAGTTCCCGCAGTTTGTCAATCGGTGTGGCCTCCAGATTGCGGAGCCGGTAGGCCGGGAAAAAACGCGATACGTGCAGCGGCACATCCCTGCCGATGTTCTGCTTAATCCACTGACAGCCCTGTCTGAACTGGCTGACGCTGTCATTCTTGCCTGGTACTACCATGTACGTAAGTTCCAGCCAGGGGGCGTATTTGCGAGCGGTCTTGATCGCGTCGAGGACCGGATTCAGCGTCCCGCCGCAGACATTCTGATAAAAGCTGCTGCTGTAGGCCTTGAAATCAATATTGACCGCGTCCACGGCCTTGCACAGGATCTTCATCGGTTCGGGGTTCACGTAAGCGCCGGTCTTGACCAGAACCTTGAGGCCGTTCTGGTGGGCCAGTCGCGCGGTCTCCACCACATATTCAATGGCGATGATGGGCTCGCTGTAGGTGAAGGTGATGGTCGGCCGGCCATATTTCTTGGCCTGCGACACCAGGCTGGCCGGGGGCAGGTACTGCGCCGGCGGATTCAGGTCCTCAGGCCTGATCTGAGCAAACTGCCAGTTCTGGCAGTACAGGCAGCTCAGGTTGCAGCCCACCGTGCCGAGGGCCACCGAACTGGTGCCGGGCAGGTAGTGGAAAAATGGCCCCTTTTCCATCGCGTCGCCTCTGACGCGCGCCGTGTAGCCATAGACCCGGGTGTAAAGCTTGCCGCCGACGTTCTCCCGTACCCGGCAATCACCCCTCTCCCCTTTTTGCAGAACACAGTAGTTAGGACACAGCGTGCACTTTACCTTGCCGCCACCCGCTGCCTCATAGTACCACGCCTCGGTATTGGACAGGCCCGTAGCCCCCACCATACTTCCGAGCACATTCTCGACGGTTCGCACGCTACCGAACAGTGGCGCAACGCCCAACGCCAGGCCGGCGCTGGCACACTTCTCAAGAAACTCGCGACGCGTCATCTTCTCGTCCACTCAGCATCAGTCCCTTGCGGCTATTGCACATGCGAAACCGAGCGGCTCCGTCAATCTATAAGACGCCCGGTTAGCGGCGATTATTCCGATTTCTACAACCGTCACTTGACTTCTTTCGCTACCCGTTCCTGCACAGGCAGGCCCCACTGCTTCAGCTGCTCGCTGACAGCCCCGTCAAAGCTGTCATTTAGCGCCCCGGTCAGCGCCTCGACGCCGGAGCCCGGTTGTCGGCGCAAGCTGGCGAACAGCTCGCGGTAGGGCTCGCGATCGATCAGGCGATACTGGCTGTGGCCTTGAACGTCCAGCAAATGGAACAACATTCCGCACAGGACATTCGCGTTGAGCTTGCTGGGCCCGCTCTTGGCGCGCACATACTCCGCCAGACTGTCCAGCGCACGCTCCCTGGTTCTCAGCACCTCTTCCTGCGGCAGCTTCACCGCCGCGGCCGAGCCGATCGCATCGCGCGTTTCGGTGACCAGGTCATACTGCAGACTCGCGGCGACGAAACGAGCCAGTCCATCGGTAATCCAGGCGTCCTTGCGGCTGATCTTGCCATCGGCGGCGTCCCAGATCATACCGGTCGCCACCTGTTTCAGACCCAGCGACCAGCGCGGCGGGTCCTTGATTTGCGACGCCGGCAGCCGAATCGGCTCGCCTGCTTGCTGTCTGTTGGCCGGGTCCACGTATATCAACGCCCGCTCACTCCCCTCCACGCCGGCCCAGTCGCACACGATCATCTGAGCGTTTTCCCAGATATTCGGCATATTGTATTGCCGCATCTTAGCCGAAACGGTAAACGGGGCAAACACCACGACATGGTCCCCAAGATACCAGTCGAAATTGTCAATGGAGAAGCCCACTTTGTCGGCTACCCGCTGCCGGTACCCACTCAGCCCGCTGTCTTCTTTTCGCAGATTATCAAGCGCCAGCTCGGCATCGTCGGCCAGGCCACTCCGAGCGTGGTGTTTGATGATATTATTGTACCAGCCGGCAGCGGCCTTGCGCTTACCGGCCAGCTCATTGGCCCGAGCCAGCAGCCATTTGGCCGGCACGCACAGGTCATTTGTCGGCATCCCGGCAAGCCTCCCCAGCAGCTTAATAGCGTCACCGTAGTCGCCGGCAGACAGCGCCAGGGCCGCCTCATAGAAATCCGCGTCAAACTCCAGGTCCGCCGTGGTGAAATGATACGGTATGTGGTGGTGGTGAGCCTCGAACCATGCAAAATCCACGTGCCGGAAATACGCACCCATAACGGTATAGAAATCGAGGCGGTTGTTAGCTAGGTACGCCGGGAATATCACCGGATACGCCTCCGCCAGGTCCGGGTACATCTCCTGCGCATCCTCCCAATTCTTCTCATTGGCGTAGAACTTCATGACTTCGTACAGCGCCTCGAAGTGGTGCTCGCTCACGGGGAAGTGAATCACCAATTCCTGGTATGTGAACACCATGTCGTCAATCCGCTCTGAATCTTCAAACGACTTGGCGATCTCGTAGAGGGCGTCATCCCGCATGGGGCTACCGACGAGGTTGTTGACGACCACAGCGAAGGCGGAGGTGGCGTCTCTGACCGCCGACAGTTCGCCCGCCGTGGGCAAGCTCCCATAGGCTCCGGTCGCGTCCTGGTATTCCTCGGCGAATTTGAAAATGTCCTCCGGGCCCTTGGACTTGTTGATGTCCTGGAAAAGCATATTGGTTTGCTGGTAGCAGAAGCCGATGTTGTAGAGCGCATCATCGAAGTTGTCGTGGCCGGGGTACGTCTCCACAAATTCATAGTAGGCGTCAATGGCCTGGGCGTATTCGCGGTAGTTCTGCCAATGTCGGGCCAGATCATAGAGCTCCTGCGCCTCGCGCCCCGGGTTGAATTCCGCCGTGTCGTACAGCGCTTCGGTATCGAAGCCGGCGCGTCGCGCCTGCCGGGCTATCGAGTTGGCCTCCCGCATCGCCCGGTTGCTCAGCCGGCTGCCCGGCAGCCGCTCGATCAGGTCAACGTACGCGTCCAGGGCCTCCTCCCACTCCCCCAGATGCCGCATGGCATCGGCGATCCGGAACTGCGCGTCATCTGCATAATCCGAGCAGTTATAGTAGTCGAGGATGTGATCCGAGATCCGCATGGCTTCTTCGTAGTCTTCGTCCTCCATCGCCCGCTCAGCCAGCGCATGTAGCGCGCCCGGACAATGGTCGCTGGAAGGGTAGTTCTCGGCCAGTTCGTCCAGAACATCCAGAGCGGCGTCGTGCTCATCAATCGCCCGCAGCTCCCGCGCCAGGTACATCAGCGCATCATCGGCCCACACGCTATCAGGCCATTCGTCCACCAGGACATCCAGCGTCTCAATCGCCGCCTCGTGGTCCTTGTCGAAGATATAACACCTCGCCAGAGCGTATAGTGCATCATCGGCTAACTCGCTATCCGGGTACTCGTCAACAAGCCACTCCAGGCTCCCCACCTGATGCCGGAAGTTACGACGCACGCTATTGATATAGGCGTTGTGCAGCAGCGTGTCATCGGCAAAGTCGGTGTCGTAGTAGTTCTCCATGTACGCGGCGTTGGCTGCTGCTGCCAGCCGTATCTCCTCCTCCTGCCACGGTTTGCAGCAGGTGTAGCTGGCGATCGCGGCATCTTCGTGCATGTTGTAGTACGTCAGACGGGTTGGAAGCAGTGCTATCTCCGAAAACCCGGGCCGCAGCGACTTACCGATGTCTATTACTTCCTGGCTGTTACTGACGACATACAGGCCCGTAATTGCTCCTAACACAAATACAACCAGCAGGCAGCGTCGCATGTTGCTCTCCTCCTGACAGGAAGATGAGATACGTGACCCCACACCAGACCTATTGATTTCATTGTACCCCTGCAATTACTTCGCCAATCCACAAACATTGTACACAAACCCCGCCCTGCAATCAATATCTGGGAAACTGGGGACAGTCACCTATTCATTGCCACTTCTCTAAGTCCCACTCCTATTCCTCTGGAACAGGTGACTGTCCCTAATTTCTCAGCAGGCCAGGCTCTTGACGCTTCATAGAATCTCCGACATGTAGGGGCGCACGGCGTGCGCCCTCAAGTCGTTGACCAAGCTGCACCAACAGTGCGCATGCCATGCGCCCCTACAACGGGAATGCCTCTCATTCATCCCGTACTTCGAGCTTCCCAGTCCTATTCATCTTTGATTCCCCCTTCCCT
>JALGTY010000194.1 GCA_029821145.1 Candidatus Zipacnadia bacterium | reverse complement strand
CCGCCTAACCATTCAACTATCTGTTGCGGTTCACCCCCACGTGTGTGGGGAATGCTGCCCGCAAGAGCGTGGTCGGTGCATGGGCCGCGGTTCACCCCCACGTGTGTGGGGAATGCGGGTGACGTAGCTCCAGGGAGTGTTACCGTAACGGTTCACCCCCACGTGTGTGGGGAATGCCTAACCAAGCCCGCCCAGGATGCCGTACTGGACGGTTCACCCCCACGTGTGTGGGGAATGCTCATCGCTTTCCTCCGCTTTCTCCGCTGACCACGGTTCACCCCCACGTGTGTGGGGAATGCACCACGATCCGCGGAAAAATTATACACCAGCCACATCCAATACATACAGCAGCACCAAAAACGTCACTATCTTCACTGTTCATCACCTTTACGCCCCCGCTTAGCGTAGTGGCTGCGTGCCGCTTTGCTGTCACTCGGCCTGCGGATCAGCGTGAGTCCCTCATAGTCAATCGGCTCGCGGGACGTCTCGCCCCAACTTCTTATGTGGAAGCGCTGCTCGGTCTGGGCACCGTATATCAACAGTGCTCCCTTAGCCTTGCCTGACTGGGTGACCATCTCCCACAACTTGTCTCGCACCCGAGCAGAGACTCGGCCCACGAACACCCCGGCCCGTGGCTGAACCAGCCAGCGGCTTAGCAGGCCCCTGAGACCCGCCGTACTGCCCTCCACAATCAGTACCGTCATCCGGTGCCACGTCCTCCGTCAGCTTCGTGCTCGGGCCCCCACAGTTTGCCTGGTCGTGCCGGATCATCGTCGTAGATGCTTATCTCGTCGTCGCCGCTTTCATCGTTAAGCAGGCTCTTGATGTCTGGGATGATGCGTTCAACTAGTTTGGTCTCCCTGAACGAGTCGCGCATAGCCAATCGTACATGTCGCTCCAGATGCGGCGGCCCGTGAGCGGTCGCTGTGAATGCCACCGACAGGCTGACCTCTGTCTTGTACAGATCAGCGATGTCATAGACAAAGGAAAGCTGCTTGCCAGTATGAATGAAACCGAGAGCCGGACTGTAGCCAGCCGAAAGTATTGCCGCATGACACAGGCCGTAGAGACATGAATTAGCTGCTGATATGGCGCGGTTGATGGGATCACTGTGGCCCCAGCGGCTGCGATCGTACGAACGTGCCTGCCAGGGCACTCCAGTCTCTTTACTAAGCCGTCTATAAGTTTCGCGCACCCGCTGGCCCTCCATGCCGCGCACTTGCTCAATAGTGAGGTCGGCCGGAATTAGCTCGGTAAAGCGCATAGCATACATGCGCCTGACACCGCTACGCGTGCCTCCGGATGGCTGACCAACCGCGCCTGATGCAACATCCGCGCCGCACTGCGTGTGCCACCCATGCCCTGGGCATAGAAGCGCACCATCTCCTCGCCACACCAGATCACTAGGCAGTTGTTGTCGGCCGCGACCCTTATGGCCTCGTGAGTTATGCTCGTACCTGGCCCGAGCATGAGCACACGCAAGGCTGCAACAGGCACTTCCGTGAGGCCGGTCTTATCCCACAAAGCGATGCTGCCCTCGCAGCGGTCAATACGGACGTGCTCGACATACACGTACGTTAGACTATCGTCGAAGCGCGGGACGATGTGCAGCTTCTGCATGGATCACCCTCTTGTGTTCTCAGGCCGGCGCGACCGACAACAGGCCGAATCCGAAGGCCTTGGCTGGCCCGATACCGGCGGCAATCGTGCGGATGAACAGGTCCGGGTCGGTGACCTGCAGATGGCCGTCGAAGCGAACGGCGTAGTGGCTGATCGTCATCTCCTGGCCGCCGACATGCTTGTCACTTTCCTCGAAGCCCTCCGGACGAACGGTAGATGAGACGACCCCAAAGCCGCCAGCTTCGCCCTTGCGCTGGAGCCACGTGAGTTGGTCCTGTTCATCGAAGAGGCCCAGGCGTTTGCCATTTCGCTTTGCCGTTGGGTTGGCGCGGAGACGGAAAGCGAGCACCTGGCCTTCGCGCAGGTTGAGGTGTACGGCCTTGTACGCGGGATTGTCTTTGCCTCCGGCGTCACGCAGGTAGTTGTCGCAATCGTGAAGGAAGGACCAGTCTGGTTCGCCTCGCGACTGCACAAGTACCACTGGTACGCCACTTCGCCGATCGATATCCACTCGAAACAGCACGCGCTCGTCTTCATGCAACTCATCAGGAAACGCTTGCATCAGCGTCCGGTGCATCTCGTAGGGGTGCGTCAACTCAGCCTGTGTACGGCGGCTGCGCGGGTCAAGTATCAACTGAGAAAGATACATCCGACTTCCCCCTTCCGAATTTGATCCGATGGTATCCATTCTGTTGTTATGCGGCGCAACTGGTAGCGCCTGTCGTGTTTGACGAAGGAGATGGGATAGTCGTAGTGGGCTTCGCCGTCGAGCGCATCACTATCAATTACCAGGCGTAGGCCGCGGTCAGGGATCTGTTCGTTGGCATGACGAGGTCGCCACGGTTCCGAGCGGAGTACCGCTTCCAGTGCACCCTCACGGACACCGATTCGCACTGGCAATCCGGGCACGAAGCTCTTACGCCCCAGAAACAGCGGCCAGACCGGGTTGGCCAGCGCCTGGTCAAGCTCACCCAACAGCGCGGTGTCAGCGCACTCAAGGCCAACCAGGAAGTCAGCATCGGCAATATAGTATCTGGTGGACACGACGGTGTCGCCCTTGCTGCCACTGGCCTTGACGACACCGTAGGGCTTGCCATTGATCTTGCCGCCGCCGGCGGTGTGGAAGTCGCGTGCCACTGCGCCCTCGCGATCCACGCGCACCGCCATGCGCAACTCAGCCAGCCGGCGAATCTGCCGTTCGTCGTCACGGGGCACGCCCACGGCGGCACACAGCAGTCCTACCACTCCACTCTTTGACGGTTCACGGCCGGTGTCACGGACTGTAAAGCGGCTTTGTGTTCCCCATGATTGCATGGGGCCGGCAAGTCGCAATAGTAACACTCCCATGGCTACTCACCCCCATCTCCAGCGCAGATCGCTTCACTAACCGCGCTATACATGGCCTCGACATCGTCCACCTTGTGTTCGTTGAGCACTGTGACATCGGGCTCACCCATCCAACATGCAGCGATGGCCGTTATGCCGTCAGCGCCATACATGCTTACCAACTCGCCCCAGTAGCCGTCGAGTGCCTCGATGGATTTCTGCATCAGGCCCTTGTTGTCGCGGCCGTTAACCGACACGGGGTGTTCGAACGCATTAGCCAGCGACCATGGCGCACCCGATTCCCGGACTATGGCCATGACGAAGCTGGGGGGATTCTGCGCCGCCATCGAGTTCTGCTTGCCGGTCGGAATTGCCGCGACAGAAGCCCGTAGGAATCCGTCCACCGTGCGGCCGGCAAGCTCGGCATCGCCGGACAGATTGGCTTCGAGCTGGGGCAGATCCAGCATCGCGTACCGATAGAAGCAGGAACTGTTGAACTCGACTGTTCCCATCATTCCGGCGCCAGGCTCCTCATCAGGCTGCAGGTCGTCAACCGCGGTGAAGAAGTCCATTTCCATTGCGGCTTTGTGTGTGGAAATGGCGTGGGCGACCTGGCAGGCAGCATCTATGTTCAGGTCTGCGTTCTCGGCGACCATGCGGCCGAACAGAGCAATATCAGCGGCCCCGGCAACATCTCTGAACTCCTTGGTGAGCTGTTTCTTGAGTGCCGCTATCGCTTTGCTGTCGGGTTTCTCTCCGTCGGCTTGCGGGGCAAGGTCGTCCCACTTCTCAATGATGACCTCCTTGATGCGGGCGATCTCCCCGCTGCCGAGATAAAGGCCTACGGCCGTGCGATTGTCCTTACCAACCTTGCTCGCGAACGCCGCCATGACTGCCGAGGCGACTGCGGTGGCGGCTTCTTCAGCCTTGCCATCTGCCACGAGTTGGTCGGCCAGCTCGTCTATCAGGCGACGGCTGCGCACTCCTATCTCAGAGCCGACGGTCTCGGCAAAGAGCGGGTGCCTGCGAGTAGCCCGCTTGATGCACTGGCTCGATATGCGAGCGCGACGGCAGCCGCCGAACTCGCAGTCCTTGGGAGCATTGGTGTCGTCACGATTGAGACATGATGGAGCGAAATTCTGCAGTATGTGCAGTTCGATTTTCACTGGTTTCCTCCTAATGGTTGCATACGTTTGGTGAGTCGCTACTCCTGGTGTTACTCGTCTTGAGCGTCGGCGGTCTGCGCCGGTTGGCCTTCCTCGGCTTCAGAGCCGCGTCCCCAGAACTGGTCAGCCCAGCGGCGCTGGATGAAGCGGTCGGGATGGTCCCAGTGGCGCAGGTCGGTGATGAGCTGAGCCCAGTTCACAGAGACCTCCTTCGAGCCGGCCAGCGTGACAGCGTGCCGCAGGTGATTGGACAGGTCCTCGGAGTGGGCGTTCAGTAGAGCCACGAAGCGCTTCTCGAGGCTGTCTCCTGCTTCGCCTTCTGTTCCGCGGATCTGCGCGAAGGTCGTACCCATGTTGCCGTCGGCGCAGTTGCTCTGGTTGAGAGCGAAGAGCGAGCCGACCAGGAAGTAGGTATCCGCTGCAGTGCGGTTCATCTCTGCGGTCCACGGGACCATGACCGGGAATGTCTCCGGTGTCGTCCCGGGCGGCTTGCCGACTCCTCTGCGAAGAGCAGCCAGCGCACCACGACTCTCCCGCTCCGCGAGGCTAACCAAGTACTTCACGAACTTAACCGCATGATCACTCGGCTTGGGCATGTTTCACCTCCTCATATCTGTATGTTTTGATGACCTTTCCATATACCTGTCTGCGCAATTGGCCTTCGGCTACGACGATTGCGCGCAGGAACCGAGGCGCCTGCGGAAAGCCGCGAGTGGTCTGCTCGAAGGCGTCCATGGCCGTTCTCGCCACGCACTCGTTGGCCCACCAGCGTAGCACCTCGGTGCGATGAGCCATGTCACCGGGCAGCCGGAGTAGCAGTTCGCTGAAGCGGGTCCCGAGCTCGGCCCAGTACGTTGGCAGAGCGGGGTAGCCATCTACCATGTTGCTGATGACATCACGGTCGGCGCTGCGGTCTTCTTCCGGAGCAGCAATGACACCGGCTAGAAGCCAGAGGACTCTGCGCAAGGTGGCGCCCGCCTCTTCAGCGAGTTCGAGAGCCCTTCTCAAGTCCCCGACTAGTTCGGCATCAGTCAGATAGCCAAGGGGCACCGGCTGCCGCTCATGTCGCCAGAAGTGGACCTTGGCCTTGTCGCTGCAGAGGCCTATGACCGAGATATCATATACCCTCTCGGGCGTAAACACCTCGTACTCATCCACCAAGTCAGCTAGCCAGCCCATGATGCGGGGGCGCTCTCCCTGATCGGGGACTGACTCGAATAATGCAGTGCTGTCACGCCAGAAGCCACGGTATTGACGTAGCTTCACCGGTGGTAGCGCCTCCTGGTTAGGTTTCGCATGTGTGCGTCGTGCGTAGGCGATCATTGGGTCCTGAGGCGCGCTGCCGCCGTGGAACTGCCTGCCCTGGCTGAGTATGATGCGCTTCACCACCGGAGTATCGCTGAGACCTTTGGATGACTCAAGCCAGACCCGACGCGATTGCCACGTGAGGTAGTCCAGATACCCTCTGGGCACGAGGGTCTCCGGACCGGCTGCCGTCTCCTGCTCCCACGCGACCATGTCTTCGTCCAGTACCGCAAAAGGCAGCTCGTCCTCAGGCGAGTACAAGAGCAGATTGAGCATTAGCGTCTCGAAGAGATCGTGGCCGGTGGTCATCACTATGGCACCACCAGCGAGAGGAGCTGCTTTCGGGTAGGTCTTGCCCTTACTGCCCTCCCCGCTTGCAATACTGTCCACGTTGAATGAGTGTGTGGCCAGCAACAGACGTGCGGCCCGTGCAGGTGTCACCGCGACGGGCTCATCATCCAGACTGTGGTCAAAAAGGGTATCATTGTTGCCAGAAGCCAGATGCTGCGCGAGCGTCGTAATAGACTTCAACCACGCCGCCGGCATGCCCGGTGTCTGGTAGAACGGCCGCTCGTCGTCGAAGAGGTCGAAGCGGTGTCGCCACTGATCGAGGTAGTCTGTCAGGTTGTGTTCGGCAAACTGACCGGCCTCCCACATCTCGGCCCACTCATCCGGGTCCGCCGGTCCAAAGACGCGGTGTAGTATCGCCAGCATCAGTCGGTGCAGACAGACGGTGACGAGGGGTGAGGCATCCAGCACCTCGCGGATTCCATGGGCACGCACGAGAGCATCCCGAAGGCTTAGCTCTTCGCTGGTGCCGTCGGGCATCACGCAGGGGATCCACCTTTCCTGCGTCAGGTCGAACGA
>JALGTY010000193.1 GCA_029821145.1 Candidatus Zipacnadia bacterium | reverse complement strand
CTTGAGAGCTACCTGGGAGCTTCGATAGACGGGGATGTAAGGAACCTGAGAGTATTCCCGCTGCAGGTCATCGAATTCCCCAATGCCACACCGCCCAAACGCCTGCACACCAGCTTGTGCTGGGGCGGCTGGTTCACCTATCCGCACGATCCTGCTCGTCACCAGCGCCTGGGCCTCAACGCCATCGGCTGCTTCCCGCGCTACTGGGGCACAGACTGGTGGAAGACTCCCGAGACAGCGGCAGACCAACTGGCCGATCTGAAGCTGGCCCAGGACGCGGGCATAGATGTGGTGATGAACCTGAGTTATGTCCATCGCCTCACAGGTGAAGAGACACGCTGCGTGCTGCCGGACGGCCCGGCGAAATTCCTGTGCCCAAGTTACCGGGGCGAGAAGTATCAGGAGCTGCTGGACAAGATGGTCGGCTTCTACGAGCGTATCAATCCGCGATGGATCTTCTATGACATCGAGCTATGGAACTATCGCGACCCGCTTAAAATGGAGACGTGCAGCCGCTGTAAGCAGCGCTTTGAGGCGGGCAATTACCAGGATTTCGCCGACTTCCTGGCCGCCATGGGTACCGAAATGATGGGCGATGTTTACAAGGCCTGGGAGGCCAAGCGCCAGGAGCTGGGCCGGCCGCCGTTTTATGTAGGCTGCTATGACGTTTACCGCTGGCCGGAGCGCATATATCACAACGTGTGGGATTTCGATAGGCTCTACCCCGACGCGCTGCAGTTCGGCATGCCGAGCCTGTACGTCGGCGGCCGCGCCGAACAGGTTGCCACCAAGATATCAGGAATCCGTGCGCTCATGGATGCGAACGACATCATTCCGTGGCTCACGCCCGGCCAGGACGGCGAGTTCCCGCCCGCACAGCAGCGCGACCAGATCCTTGAAGCATTTTGCAACGGTGCTCGCGGCATCACCTACTACTGGGCCGGCCAGACCGACCCGCTTGAACTGAAAGTCATCGCCGAGACCATTGACCTGGTGCGCCCCTTCGAGGACATCATCGCCGATGGCAAGCCTATCGAAGACCTCAGCGCCGATTCGGAGAAGGTAAAGCTCTGCGGCATGGCGCTTGGGGAGGAGGCGCTGGTGCTGGTCTCGTGCTACAAGTACCGCCTGCCGCAGGCGGCCATCGTCAGCTTCGCGGGCGCAGGGGCCGTCTATGACGCGGATGCCGGCGTCGAAATCCCCCGACAGGCCGGCGGCGCTTTTCCCGTCAGCCTGCAGGACCGCCAGACCAGGCTTTACTACATCGGCAGCCGCTACAAGCAGCGCACGGCAGAATAGCCAGTATGTACCAAAGACAGATCAGGAGGGACCAAAGTGAAGACGATCACGGAACCACAGCGCGAGATACCTGTAGTCAGAGAGGTTGATGTGGTAGTGGCCGGTGGTGGTCCGGCGGGGATTGTGGCTGCCATAGCTGCTGCCCGGGCCGGAGCTGACACGCTCCTGGTGGAGCGATACGGTTACCTGGGCGGCATGCTCACCGGTTCATGGGTCACTGCTGTCTACGGCTTCGGCAGCCGCCAAAGGCAGTTGATACGGGGCATTCCCCAAGCTATGGTGGATCGGCTCACCGACTATGGCGCGTGGGAGGTTCTTGAAGATTACAAACCGGCCGGAGACGGGCGCACTGACGCCGAGATGTTCAAATGGGTTTCTCTGGAGATGCTTCAGGAGGCCGGAGCAGAGGTGCTGCTCCATTCCTGGGTGGTGGACGCGATAACCGAGGACGATGAGGTCAAGGGAATCATCGTCGAGAACAAGTCGGGTCGCCAGGCCCTTCTGGCGCAGGTCACGGTAGATGCCACTGCTGACGGTGATATCGCCAAGTTCGCGGGAGCCGCCTACCAGACGCGTGACGACTATGTCAGCGTCAGCGAAAGGGACGGACTCTTTGGGAGAGACAAGCTGCCCCACACCCTGGGCGTGAGAATTGATGGCGTGGACACAGAGGCGGCCGAAGAATTCAGGGAACAGAACCCGGAGCAATATGCCGAATTGATGGCGCAGCTCGAGCAGCAAGGCGGGAGCCCCGACTTGGGTGCCTGTGGTACTGTGGATGGAGATGCCGTGGACGCGTGGGATTTGACCCGAATGGAGATCGAGGGCAGGACGAAGATCATGACCAGCCTTCTTTTCCTGAGGGAGAATCTCCCCGGCTATGCGTCAGCTCGCGTGGCTGACAGCACTCCACAATTCGGGGTGAGGGAAGGCCGAAGAATTGTAGGCGAGTACACCCTCACCCGCGAGGATATGACTCAGGGAAAGAAATTCGATGACGGTATTTGCAGGTGCGGATCGTCCGCCGAGGGAGAGGAGTATGACATCCCGTACCGATGCCTGGTTACTGAGAAAGTAGATAATCTCTTAGCGGCGGGTAGATGCATCTCGATCGGTCCGGAGGCGCATCTGTCAGTGCGCGCGATCGCCCTATGCATGGGCACCGGACACGCGGCCGGAGCGGCGGCAGCGCTGGCGGCCAGGGCCAAGGTAAAGCCTAGAAATCTGGACATCGCCCAACTACGCGAACTGCTCATACAACAGGGAGCCTACTTAGGACAACCTGGCGGCTAGCATCGCACGAGGTCGGCCAGACCGGCTAGTTCGCATCACTCACCGACGCGTAGCTCAGCTTCCAGCCCGAGGTCGTTGGCTTGATCAGCAGCGACCGGGGAGGACTGGTACCGCGCGTGGCGAAGGCTAGGCTGCAGCTTGATTGACCGGCCGTCGGAGGTGGTTTCATGTCTTTGATCATTGGTCTTGTGCTACTGTGTCTGTTGACAAGCATTCCGGCTGTCGGCCAGCCGCCGCCACCTGCCGAGCGTGGCTACGGCTACTGGCCGCCAGAGGAGGAGGTGCGGGAGGCACTGGCGACATTCGACGCTTATCCCAAGGAGCAGGCGTTCCAGGGCATGGGCACGTCTGAGGCCGTGGACCAGGCTCGGGCGGACCACAAGCCAGGCGATCCACCACCTCACGCCGAGTGGGTCAACTACTGGATGGAGAAGAGCGATGACTTCCTCTATGACATGATCTCAGCGGACAATCCCCGTTCTCTGGTGCCCAACTACAATCAGGGCTGCCCGCTGCATCTGGGCAAGAGCACGAGTATTCTGCCGGTTTGGGGTAAGCCAAACACATATCGGTGCAAGTTCGGCGGCGAGGAGTGGGCACCGGGGATGAAGGTAAAGAATCCGGCGACCGGTGAGATGGTCGAGATCGTGGACGATGGCAAAGGGTGGCAGCCGCCGGAAGGCTTTCCGCAGCACCAGATGTTCTACTTCAAGCCCGCCTACCGCATGTTCTTACTGAGAATGCTGATTTCGCACCCGTACGGGAAGCCGTTCGACTTCGACGGGCCTGAACGCCACCGGCCGCCGGTTTGCGCCCTGGCATGGGCCTATGCCGTCACGGGGGAGCAACGATACGCGGACAAAGCGCTGATCGTACTCAACAGACTGGCGGAAACCTACCGCTGGTACAACTCACGTGTTGATACCAAGGTTGATTGGCGCGTGAAGCCCAGCCGCGGCTATATCGGCGACCACGTCTTCGAAAACGGACACATTAAGAACTTGGCGGCCAGTTACGACCTCGTCTTTGACGCGCTGAGTGACGCCAGTGCAGTCGTAGATTTCTTCAACAACAAGCAAGGTGCCGACTACAACGGCGACGGGCAGACCGATACGGAGGATATCAGATACAACATCGAGCACAACCTGTTCGGCTACTGCTGGGAGTTTTTGCACCGCGCCGCCCCGCTGGGAACCAGCAATGGCCGTATGCTCAACCTGGAGGCAATGGCACATCTCGGGCTCGTGTTCCGCAACGATAAGATGATTCAGGAGCTGATAGACGGGCCCGCCGGCATCAGACACGGGGTCATCGGGGCTTTCTACAGAGAGGGCCGCGCCCACGAGGACTCCAGCAGCTATTCTCACATTGTCAACAAATCGTATCGGCGTATCGGCGAGGTGCTTTCTCACTACCAAGGTAGGGAGATTTACACCGACGGGCTGGATGTTTACAAGGAGTTCGGTAGCCGCTTTCGCATGATAGACGCGTGGGGAGAGAAGATCTCCTGCGATGGCGGCTTTTTCGGCTATGGCGACGGTGGCGGCACAAGCGCACTGGCAGTTCCACGGGGCGAACTGAGCGAGACATTCCTGGGCCATGAAGTCGGCATGACTTTGATGCACATGGGGAGTGACTACCGGACGCGCACACACGTACTGCTCTACCACGCGAACTCAGGCGTCGGTCATGGCCATCCTGACCAGTTGATGCTCAAGATCATGGCCTATGGCTACGATTTCGCGGCTGACCTGGGCTACCCGATGAATATGGGTTCCCCCAAGCGCCGTCAGTGGCTTGACAGGACCATCACCCATCCCACCGTGCTGATAGACGAGACGACGCAGCAGCGGGGGGCCTGCGCTTCGGAAGATGTCTTTGGGGCCTGCGACTGGGCGCAAGTCGCCTCGGCGTATTCCTACGACACCTACGCTCAGGCGGCTCTCTACCATCGCACTGCTGCTGTGATACAGGTTGATGAAGACCATCACTTCGTGATTGATGTGTTCCGCGTCAAGGGTGGCTCGCAGCATGACTACCCCTTGCATTCCCACAGCGGCGAGGACGGCACCAACTTCACAATCACCTGCGACGAGCAATTGACCGAGCGTGCAGGGACGCTGGCCGGTGAGGATGTAGAATATCTCAGCACGACCAAGAACGGCTATTCGTATGTGAAGGACATAAGGTCCGGCGATGTGGACGCGACCTTTACAGCAACCTGGCGCCGGGGCGATGAGGCGGGTACGGGCTACAATGTTCACATGCTTGGGGCGCCGGGCCGCGAGGTCGTCGTCGGCAAAGGCGAGGCGAGGGGCATAGTCCACCGCAGCCCGCTGGATGCCTATATCATAGTGCGCAGTAGCGGCCAGGAGGACCTCTCCACAACCTTCATTGCGGTTCACGAGCCGTTCCAGGGCGAAGATATGGGCCTGACCGTTGAGCCCCTGCACCTCCCGGGGCTTGCTGGAACACCGGATTTCGCCGAGCAGCAGATGCCCGCCGGCCTCAGAATCACTACGGCTGACGGCAAAGAGTACCGGGTGCAGTCGGTCATAGTGGCTCTGCAGGAGGGGCAACGCTATGAAGGCCCGCAAAGTGTTTTGATTGAGGGGCCGGAAGGGCGGCTTGCAGTCAACTGGCCGCCGCACGCAGTCGGCGAACCAACGCGCGGGGAGATCGTAGAAGTGGACTACGAAAACAGCCGGATGAAAGTAACTACGGAGGGCGACCTGACCGACGCGCCAGGAGAGGTGATCCACATCCACAATCCGTTGTATCCGAAGGCCACCGCCTTCGATATCAAAGCTGTCGAGAGAATAGCGGGCGATGAATGGTGGATTACGACGGTGCTGGAGCCGGTTCTGGCAACAAATGTGATAACCGAGGTGGATGCCGACAACGGTCAAATTATATCGCCTTACAATATGGCCAAGCAGCGCGAATGTCGCCGACTCTTCGACGGCAAAGTCATAATATGCCAGCAAGAGCCTGCGGAATTGATGCGGATAGCTTCGGTGGAAATGGTCACTCGCGGCGACCTGCCGACGCAGATCGTCACGCTGCAAAACACTCAGGACGCGGGCGAATTCACTACAGATGACACTTACGCCATTTACGATTACGGGCCAGGCGACACCTGGTATATCTGCCGTACCCAAGTGACAGGGAACTGAATACTTCATTGTTTGACAAGGAGGAGTTAAGATGCGCCGCACGCTATTCGTAGTGGCTTTACTGGTTTTGGTGGCGAGCCTCTGGGCCGCCGACGTTCCAGAAATCACCGAGTTGAAGGAGATGTATCTCGACACCGCGCTCGTTACTGACGGGGCGGCAAGCTGCATCATCGCCGTCCCGGATGAGGTCGGTTATGGGCCGCTGGCAACCAAGCTGGCCGGTGCCATCAAGGACGCCTACGGGGCCGCGCCGCCGATAATGATCGCCGGCCAGGTCACCGAAGAGGCCATGCAGGCGACCAACGTCATCGCGCTTGGCGTGTTCGCCAACAACCCGGTGGTCGAGAAGCTCTATGCCCGCTCGCTGGTAATCTACGACTGGTCGTGGCCCAAGGGCGAGGCCGCCTACGTCATTCGCACCGTCCACAACCCATGGCTGACCGGCAAGAATGTGGTCTGTATCGGCAGTGTCACACCGGAGGGCTGCGCGGCGGGCATTGACAGGTTTATCGAGATACTGGGCGAGAGCGAAGGCGGGAGCGTTGGCCCACTGATCGAGATCACTGGCGCTGGAAATCCGCCCAGCGAAGAGAGCGTTGCCGCGACTCTCAAAAGCATCGA
>JALGTY010000192.1 GCA_029821145.1 Candidatus Zipacnadia bacterium | reverse complement strand
ACCACCCGCTCCCAGTGGGCCTGCCGACTGGCTGCTTACGCCGGGCAGTGAATTGCTGGCGACTGTCTGGACGGGTGATACGATACACGTATTCACAAGGGTCTGGGTTGCCAAGGACTCTGACGTGCTTCTGCCTCGCCTCGGCCGTATCACTGTGGCCGATCTTACCCTCACTGAAGCCTTAGACAAGATAACCGTCGCCTATCGGGTTATCTACCCGGACTGTTCGGTGGAGATCGTACCGGTCAGGCTGGAGCCGCCTGAGGTCAAGTCGTTCGGACCCCGTCGCCTGCCGCCGAAAGAGGAGAGCGAGGAAGAGGCCCTGCCAACGGCTGTCGAGCCACAGCCTAGCCCGGTGACGGCCGCCGAGCTTTTCGCCTCTCTGGGCCGCCGTTCGTACGACCAGGCACAGATAAGGACGAGGCCACAACTGATGAGCAACCTGATGCAGGTAGCCCGCTGGCCAATGTGCCGGTTTCGCCCTACTATCTCCTCGGGCCGGCCGACGTGTTGAATGTGCAGATCTGGAGCATGGACAACGTGCGTGCCGAGCAGGAGGTCACTGTCACCGCCGACGGCTACATAACGCTGCCGGTGCTGGGCAAGGTAGTTGTCAGCGGGAAGACTCTGGCCCAGACAGAGGCCTGGCCCAGACAGAGGCGCTGATTACCAAGCGGGCCGCCGAGTTCTACACCGCCCCGGAGATCGTCCTGGAGCTTTTACAGCAGCGCGCCATTGATGTTTACGTCATCGGCGAAGTCATGCAGCCGGGTAAATTCTCCCTCCCCGGCAATGCCACACTGTTCACCGCGCTTTACGCCGCTGGTGGGCCCTCGGAAGTCGGCTCCTACCGCCGCATAAAGCTGCTGCGGCAATCCGAACCCGATCGGGAGATTGACATGTACCAGTACCTCATGTACGGGCAACGTGACGCCGATGTCATGCTGCAGGTTGGCGATACGGTTTTTGTGCCGCCCGTTGCCACTGAAATCGCCGTCGCTGGCGCGGTGCGCCGCCCGGCGCGTTATGAATTAGTAGATGCGGTAAGCCTTGAAGAGGCGCTCCAGATGGCCAGCGGGCTGAAGCCCAATGCCTATGCCGCCAGCGTCGAGGTCTGGCGCGCCGAGGGCAACGAAATGTGGCAACTGTTGAGGGCTGATGTCCGGAAGCCGGGAGACCGGGGCAAAGACCTGGCCCTGCTTGACGGCGATTTAGTACAGGTGGGGACCTTGGTGGATCGGGCGCAGAACACAGTCGAATTACTGGGGCCCGTGCATCGGCCCGGCATCTATGAGATTACCCCGGGTCTCACTGTCGCCGGCCTGTTGCAGTTGGCCCAGGGACCGACTGAGGACACTTATATGGAACAGGGCGCCGTCTGGCGCTTGAATGACAACTTCGACTATGAGCTGGTGAGCTTCTCGGTGCGTGAGGTGCTCGACGGTACCGGCGACATGGCGCTGAAGCCTTATGACATCGTCTATCTGTACACCGAAGCCGACGTGCAGACCCCTGCGGTGGTATATGTGGAGGGGCAGGTGCGTAATCCGGGGGAATTCCCCTTCATACAGGGCATGACGGTGCGAGATCTGGTCATGCTGGCGGGCGCTTTGCTGCCCGGTGCCTACACAGAACGGGCCGAGATTCTGCGCCTTACCCCCGACCAGCGCGCCAGGATATTGCCCGTCAGTCTTCTCCAGGCGCTCTCAGAAGAAGGGCCGGAAAACATCCCCCTCCAGCGCGGCGACATCCTCAAGGTATTGGCCAGAAAAGACGTGGCTTTACCCAGCGTAGTCCACCTGGATGGCTATGTCAGATACCCCGACACCTACGAGCGCTACGAGGGTATGAGGGTATCGGATTTGATAATTGCTGGGGGAGGTCTCAAAGCCGATGCTGACGATACGATCCAATATACGCCGGGGCACTTTGAGGGGTCTAGTGAGACGAGGGACCTCAGTCTGAGAGTCACGGCAGACGGATTTGCTGTGGACCCGGACTTGCTCCTCGCCGACGACGATCGCATCGGCGTGATGGGCAGGGGCGACTTCACCGTGGTGCCGAAGGTGGTCTCAATTCAAGGCGAGATCCACAAGCCCGGAACTTACGCCTTGCGCCTCAGCGAGGACGATGCGTCCAACGCGGATACGATATACGATCTGATCCAGCGCGCCGGCGGGCCGACTGAAGACGCCAATCCCAAGGGTATGATTCTTTACCGCCTCCAAGAAGAGGCGCTTCCGGAGGACCGCCGCGCCGATCTCGGCTACATAGTAAGCATGCTCAACCGCGAGGCGATCCAGCCCGTTGACGAGCTGACCAAGGACCAGGAAACCGAGGTCCTCGCCAAATCAACAGAAGAGCAGTTTGGTGAGCTCTTGAGTATCCGGGACGGTGCCTTGCTCGTCGTTCCGCCACGGCGCATTGATACCTCCTCTTGGATAAGGGCGGTGCCGATTGACGGGGCCAATATCATAGCCACCAGGGGCAAGGAAAGCAATCTCAAACTGCACCACGGTGACATCCTGCGGGTCCCCAAGGCCGTGGATTTTGTCACCGTAGTCGGCTCAGTCAGCTCGCCCGGGACGGTCGCGTTTCTGCCCGACTTAAGCCCCTACGCCTATGTGGACAAGGCCGGCGGTGCCCTACCCGACGCCAGCATGGGTAAGTTGATTGTCATGCGCGCCAACGGCGCTGCCTCACCGGCAACCAAGATCAGGACCATCGAGGCCGGCGACGTGGTCATCGTTCCCTCACGGCACATGTTCCGTGTGGAACGTCCGAAAGCCAGATGGATAGACACTTTCCAAACGCTTATCAGCACGGTTGCGGCTGCGATACTATTCTGAGCGGCAAGCGCCCAGCCGCACCACGCTCTCCGCGTACCCCCCGTAGGGGGGTACGCGGAGAGCCACCGACTCCCCTTCGCGTAAAAAACCCAATGCATGCTTAATTTTTTCTACTTTGCATGCAAAGTACCATTTGCTCCCCCTAGCAACAAAGCCCGTAGTATCAGGGGCTCGTGGCGTCGGAGCGGTTTTGCTCCCTCTAGTAAAACCCCCAAAAACGCAATTTGACCCCCCTCAGCAAACGGTTGGTGAGGGGGGTCAAATGATCGGTCAGCACGCCATGCCCTCCACGGTTGTTCTTCGCCTCGCAAGGGCGCTGTCTCCGTCGGGTCTCGACGGCTGACTCTCAGCTAGGTTGACAAACGACCTACCGGCCAGGCGGGATCTTTATGCTGCGGATCGGCTGCTTGGTCTGCAGGTTGCGGATCTGCAGGTTGAGTTGAGTGGTCGCCAGTGCGTTCCAATTGGCGGGCTGCAAAACACCGATTTGGTTTGTCGCCAGCCCGATGTTGTTAAATAAGCCCTGCTGTGCCTGGCCGGCGGCGAAGGTCGCCGTCTGCAGGTCAAACTGCACCGCGCCTTGGGATTCGACATTCAGCGAGTTGCCGTTGGCTGTCGGTCGCATTATCAGGCTCGCGGGGCCGAGATTGCGGAAGTTATTCAGCAGGAAGCTTCGGTCAACCGCCAGCACCTTGATGCAGCGAATTGACGTCGGCCGCAGCACCGAGGGGTTCGGGATCGCAAGCGTCCGCGTGTTGGTAAGGATCTTGTTGCAGCGGATTTCTCCCTGGCCGTTGAAGTTGACCTGCAACACATCGCCAGCCATGAACATGCTAAGGGTCTTCTCGCCGCCGCCTTGGACGTTGAAGGTCAGGTCCTTGCCCTGGCTCTGATTGAACAGATAAATCCCCGGATAGCCTGCGGGCAGGGGCCCACCCGTCAGCGGCTCGAACTTCATCGAATCCGGTATCCGCGTCGCCGCATTCGTATTGATGGACCCGTCCGCATTGAAGAACCGGCGTCCCTGCGCGTCCTGTATCTGCGTCACCTGAGCGCCGCCTTCGAATACCGCCGCCATCATGCCCATGCCGCCGCCGACCGCGGCGGTCGGCAGGTGCTGCGGCTGGGTGCACTCCTGGTAGGACATGCAGATCATTTTGTTCCCGGTCCCGTAGGAGAAGCTATTAGCGGCCCAGCCAACAGTCGCGACATTCGGGTCTGCCCCGCTCGTCTCATTCTCCGCGTACGGGTTGTTGTTGTCATACATGATGATCCGGTGCGCATCTCCGACGACCTCCGTCCGGTACGGCACCGTCGCATGACCGCCACCGCCGGAGAACCAGAAGCCGATGACCGGCCGGTTGCTAAACGTCAGCACCAGGTCGCGGACCCGCTCCCACGCCTGCCGGTGGCTTTGGTGGTTGTAGTAGTGGTTGATTTGGGCCGCCATTTCCGCGCTGAGCTGGCCACCCTGGTATTCCTGGACCGTCTCCTTCGTCTGAGTAAGCCAGGGATACGGCCACACATAGGTCTCCAGGTTGGCGGCGAACCAGGCGCTGTGGAGGCCGCCGATATTGTCGTTGCGTTCCCGCAGGCTCGAGACGCTCATGCCATAGCAGTTGCCGCCTCCGCCGACGCCCTTGTAGGTTGAGTTGTACCAGGCCTGAGCCGCCGGTCGGTGCGTGCCATCGCCGTATTCCACCGCCGATTGCCCGAAGAAATCGCGATACGCGGCCCATGGGATTGTCGGGTCGCTGAAGTTGGCGAATTTCCAGCCCCAATATCCCCGGTAACCTCGCGGCGCTACAATGCGATACTGCTTGACCGCGGTTTGGTTGGTAGTGCCTGGCCAGATGACCTTCACATCGTGGTCAGCCGCCTTGGTGGCACCAGCCGGCACTGTGAAAGCCAGGGAGTTGGGGAAGAACTCGAAGTCGAACCCGAGATAGTGAGTGTCAAGAGGGGTGCCGTCAAAAACTACCTGGCAGGCATCACTCCAGGGCATTCCGAATACATAGGCCCAGGAACCAGGGCTGCCAGCATCCGGGAAAAAGCCGCTGATAAAGCGCAGCAGTCGGATCCCCGGCCTGACCCGAATCAGTTTCGCGTACTTGTGCCTTGGCAGGAGTTCAACCGGTGTGCCTATCTGTATGGCGGCCTTCTCATCCATCGCGCCAAAGAGGTCCTGTTGCAGGCTCGGCGGCAGTGAGCGGAATTTAGCCAGCGCTGCGCTCTGTTTGTCCGCCGGCACCTTCTGGGCCTTGAGTATGGTCTGGAAGTCCTTACTGAGCACTAATGGGCTGGCGAGGCGGAGTTGCGGTTTTGGCGTTAGAATGCGCGGCTTCTGGGCAGCCGCCACCGCCACGAAAGCAAACAACAGTACACATACCAGTACGATACGGCTCCTCTTGATCATGTGTCTCTCCCCTTTCATTCCATCGTCCCCTACACTTACTGCTCGTTCTGTACATAGGTACTATTGGCCTTCGCGGCCAGGTATTCTTGTTTTTCGCTCTCCGTATCCCCAATACCTGCTGGCGGGCGGGCTTTTCTTGGTATTGTACGTCCGTTGTAGGGCGGGGACTTGTGCCCCACCGAGTATTACACGACCAGCGCAGTGCCCTTCGGCACACTGAGGGCGTACACGGCAGGGCCTGCGGCAGGCCCGCGCCGTACAACACACCGCCTTCCTGGACGACAGGCATCTTTGCCTGTCGGTGCCTTGGACAGCCAGGGATGGCTGTCCTCCAGGTTCTTGAAGAACTGGAGCGGGCGCACGCGGGGTACCCACTCCGAAGGAGTGGGTCACCCCTGCAACGTCATTCACAGGCTGGAAAGCCCCGCCGTCGCTAAAGCTATGGCGGGCAGGCTGTGCCACGCGGTACGGGCTGGAAGGGTCGCGGGCCGGGCTCACGTCGGACAGACAACGTCCGCCGTTCGGCCGGCCCCTCCGACGGCAACGGCAACAGCGGAGACCCAGTGCGCACGCCGTGCGCCCGATCAACGACAGTGACAGGCGAGACGCCTGTCCTACCAACAACCGCGACAAGCGTCAAATAAGCACCAGTACGACAGGCGTCTCGCCTGTCGAAAAAGGGGCGCAGAGGAGATAGCACAGGCTATGGCGAACCGAGCAGTAAGAGGCAGTTACGCTGGAGCAGCGCAACCCTTTTTCATAGGAGTGATAGTATTGCTGATAACGACGCTAGGGACAGCGCACGGGCGGCCTACCCACTGCCGCTACCACCCCGCCACCCTCCTCGAAATACCGCAGCGGTCTTATTTAGTTGACTGCGGTGAGCCGGTCGCTGCAACTATGGTGCGGATGGGCAAAGACTTCAATAAGCTACGGGCCGCCTTCATCAGCCACATGCACGCCGACCACGTCGGGGGGCTTCCGGTGCTCATCAAGCTGCTGGGGCACAACCTGGTCGCGCCCGATCACGAATTCTCGGTCTTCATGCCGCCGGAGGGCAAATACCCGCTGCTCAATTGGCTCCAGGCAATGCTGGTGCCGCCGGATTACGTCAGATTCAAGCTGGAAGTGACCGGCGTGATAGAGGACGAGACGGTATTCGAGGACGAATACGCCACCGTGACAGCCGCGCGCAACGGGCATATGGAAGGGCCCGGGGTGGCCTACGGAGATATAGAGTGGCGATGTAAGGCCAACTCATTCTCGTACATCTTCGATATTCTGGACCGGCGCATCGTGTTCACCGGCGACCTGCCCTCCGATTTCCGCTACCTGGGAGAGTTGCTTGAGGATCCGGTGGAGGTGCTGGTCATGGAGATGACGCACGTTGCGCCCGAGGAGGTCCTGCCATTTATCGGTGAGAGGGACATCGGGCGGGTGATATTCACCCATATCCATGATCCGTGGCACGACGAGGGCGAGAATGACCTGCGCGCGATGTGCGAGGAGCACCTGAGCTTCCGGTTTGATGTCGGCCACGACGGGGATGAGTTTGAGATAGAGTAGTTCGCGGGTGACTACTCATCTTGAATACGGAGTACAGGCATCATCGGCTGTCCAAGCCGCGACAGGCAAGGATCTCTGTCGTCCATGAAGGGTGTGTTGTAGGGGCGCAATTCATTGCGCCCAATCAGCGGTGCCGAGGGCGTGATAAATCACGCCCCTACGAAAGAGAACGGCAAGGGAGTCGGGCTAGAAAGCCCGACCTACGCGG
>JALGTY010000191.1 GCA_029821145.1 Candidatus Zipacnadia bacterium | reverse complement strand
GACACGCCCGACTACAACATGAAGGGCTACTGGACCTATTACAAGAACGTCTCCTCCCACAACACCATTGTCGTGGACACCAATATCAGCGATCCAGAGCCTTCCAAGCGCTACCCGCGACCGGGGACGCTCGTCGCCTTCGAGGGCGGGCCGGTGCAAGTGGCCTCTATCGAGGATGCCGAGGGCGATATCCGCTTTCGCCGCACCTTTGTGCTTACCTCCGACGGCAAGGCTCTCATTGACATCTACCAGGTGGATGCCGACGCCGAGCACACCTACGACTGGCTCTTTCACGCCATCGGCCAGCGCTCCTCTCCCCTACCCTTCGCCGCAAGTGACCAACTCGGCAAAGGTTGGAAAAACGGATACACGGAGCATACGGACATAAGCGTGGCTGCCACGGACGAGCCGTGGGAGATGACCTGGCAGACGGAGAGACAGCAGGTGAAGCTGTGGATGCCGGGCTGCGCGGAAACCCAGGTCTTCGCCGCGAAGGGTCTCGGCTGGTTGCCGACGGAGACGATAGATTGCACGGTTGTCCGCCGCAGTGCCCGGTCCACCACCTTCGCAGCCGTCTATCAGGCCCTGCTGCCGACCGATGAGGAAAAACCGATTACGTGGTCAGAAGACGCCGGTGGGGTCAAAGTCGGGGACATCGAGGTCAACTGGTCCGACTTCGCCGCCTCCATCACCGTCAAAACCGCCGACTGGAAGGGCGTCATCCAGCACTAAGATTCCTTGCCCACCTTCCGCCTTAGCACCTGCGATCGCCCGGCCTCAGACATAGCTCCCCTTTGCAGAAGTTTTTGAGGAGGGGGTTTGGGGGAAGCCGCTTTTTCCAAAAAGCGGTTCCCCCAAGGTTTCCCGCGTTGCCGTTCTGCCTTTATTCTATCTCGCAGCTCAGGCTGATGTTTGCGGTGATTTGCACCAGGCCGGCTTCTACCGTAGTGCCTGCCCCGCCGCCGCCGACTGAGGCCCTCTGCATCATTTCCCGCCGCGGGGCGTAGTAGCCGACGTCCTGGGCGCTGACGGTGCGGTAGCCGACTATCTTCACGCCGAGGGTTTCGGCAATCGCCTGGGCTTTTTGCCGGGCGTTCTTGACGGCTTTCAGCAGCGCTTCCTGCTTGTACTTATCCTGCTCCTTGACGAATATCTCCAGGCTCCCGACGGTGTTGGCGCCGTTCTTGACGGCGGTGTCAATGATGTTGGCCGCGCGCTTGCTGAGTTCCTCGGGTGGCGCGTTGGTTACCCGGATGGTCAGCTCATTCACCACGCGGTAGCCGACTATCTTAGGCGGGCTCAGGTCGTGCGAGCTTTTGTCTTCGCTGATAGTCGAGACATCAAAGCCGGCGCTTTTCATGAACATGTCTTCATACTTCAGAGCCGCTATCGCATCGAGCACTCTCTTGAAGATCGCAGCGTTGTTATTGCGCGCCGCCTCCAGCTCGGACGATATTGTCAGCACGCCGACACTCACCCGCACGTTATCAGGCACGGCATACACTGTCGCCTGTCCATTGACGTGCAGCAGGCTTGGCGTCTCTTCCGCCTGGGCACACATCACGGCCCCCATCGCCAAAAGCAACATCACTGCCATCACATATCTGTTCATCGCTGTCGCTCCTCCTCAAATGCTGATGATGTACCTGTGCGTATCGGCGTTTCTCCCGCTCAAGCGGCTCAGTCTTCGTCCTCGGTCAAGTCGAGGCGGCCCTGGTAGGGTGGGCCGAGGTTCTCCTGGCAGGCCACTTCCACATTCAGCTCGATCTTGCCGGTGACTTCTCTGAGAATATCGCCTATCAACGGCAGGCTGCGCTGGATGTACTGGCAGAAGAACGGCACCGGCGTTACCAGGGTGGCGGTCTTGCCGCGGATCGGCAGCAGGTAGGTGGAGAGCAGGGCCGGAGACATCTCGCCGCGCCCTTGCAGCATCTCCCTGGCGCGCTCCCAGATCTGTTTGGTCCCCTCCCCTATTCCCAGCTCGGTCTCAATGGCGGCGCGGATCTGGCGGTACTGCTGGTGCTCGGCCTCCCGCTGTGCCTCTGCCTCTGCGCTGGCCGCCTCCACCAATTCAGCCGCCTCCCGCTCCGTCTCGTCTGTGGTCTTGAACCATTCGGGGATCTGCCAGTCTTTGGAGCGGATCGCCGCTACCATCCATGCCGCCGGACTCTCGTGCGGCAGCCAGCCCTGAGAAAGCTTGTATTCGCAGTAGCTCGCCCAGCGGTTGATGTGATGCTCGGCGTAATTGGCGGTGAGTTGCCTGGCCACCGACTCCGTCACCCCCAGAGCCACCAGCCTTGCATATAGCCCCTCGTCTTCCGGCGCAGCAAGCTCACCGACCGGCCTTTGCCCGGGCCGGCGGCGTGGCGCAAAGGTATAGACGACCAGCTCCTCGGCCCCGCGTCGCCGCGGCCGGTAGTAGCTGACCTCGCGCAGGAAGCTCTTCTCTATCAGTTCATCGTGGGCCCGCTGCAACTCCCGCTTTATCTGCGAGGGGTAGTAATTGCGGCTCATACCCAGCTTCTCAAATGCCAGCTTGCTAAGTCCCATCCGGTAGGTGGCTTTGCCGTCATAGCGCTTCTTGTCCAGATACCTGAACAGTCGGCGGGCCAGAGGTGTGCTCAGTGAGAAATAGATGTTTGTGTCCAATTGCTTGATGTTCCCCGCTCGAAAGCTCTGAAAAAGTATCGGATTCCACACCACATAACTGTCCGGCGGGCTCCGGTCTCGTCCCGGCTTCTCGTCGTACAGTCGGTAACCCTCCAGTATGTGGAACCCCTCATCAACGTACCGCTTCGCCTCGTTGTCCCAGAAAGAATTGTTCGCAACGATACTCACGCTCATCAGCCGGTTAAGCGCGTCTTGAATCCGCTTGTACGAATGGCCGTCACGGGGCCAGCCCATCCGCTGCAGCAGGTCATAGCGCGTGATCGGCACCTTCGGATGCTTGAAGGAGTATTCCTCGGTCACCTCCATTAGCGCGACGTAAAGTTCCTCATCGCCCGCGACCGGCAAACCGTATGCCTCCGACCCGGTAATCGTCCACTCGCGGATTATACTCTTGCCGTCTTTGCCGCTGATCGTGTCCCTGAACCTGATCGTATTGACGCCCTCGGGCACACGGTGCGAAAGCAGTGTGAACGGGAACTCGGCCAGGTTCATCTCATCGCGGCCGATACGTACCGCGAGTTGGCCTTGGTCGAGCTCTTCGTCTTCGAGCTCTACCATCTGTTCATTTAGGTCTGGCGGGGCTCTCCCGTCCATAATCCTCGTCTCGGAACTTTACCGTAAGGACCAACGCGGCCCTCGTGCTGGCAAATATGGTGTAAGCGTAAGCACAATGCTACTGCCTGCTACTATTGTGACAGCAACCCATATGCCATTTCTAAAAAGGCCCATAAGCTGCGCCCATTAAGTATCGTGTGCCGACACAAGACGCTATTGCCGCTTACTCTTCAACCCTTGTCTCGACTCTTGCTCAAGAGATGCGCGATTCCTTCTCTTGATCTAATAATTTGTCAAGAAACTGACTCGCGCATTGGACACTTCAACCGGCCTGGTGCTGTGTTAGTCGTGAGTTTCTCGGTAGAGCTGTTTCAGCTTCACGCGTACCCTTTGGGCCTTTCCTATTATCCCGCCCCTGTTCTTGCTCGCGTAGGTCGGGCTTTCTGGCCCGACGCCTTTGAAATCCTAAGGGCAGTACCTGTGATGCTGTATGTATGGTGAAAGATGCTTGTTGGACGGGATGGCAACAACATGACTGCATGCTTGCTAATCGCTTTCCTTCAATGGATGTCTCTGCCCAGTTCTGTTGTAGTTCTAGTACAGTCTTGATTCAAGACATATTCTCAGGTCTCACGAGGCTCGGTACTACCGGCGTTCCCTGGCGCTGTTTTGTGTCAGTACACGCCTATCTTGTGTGGGCACACGTTCTTGCGAGATGCGTTCTTGTCCTGGGCCCCGCTATTATTTGTGGCAGACCCCGTTATTACTACCGGCTATCTTGTGTCAGCACACGTCTTTTGGTCACGGTACTCGCACTGCTTCCTGGTCGGACGCGCCTGTCCGTCATTTTGGTCGCCATCCTGTGCGCCGTAGCTTTAGGCCGAATTCTTCACCAGCGCGTAGGTCGGGCTTTCTAGCCCGACGCCTTTGCCGTTAGATTTGCCGCCGGGACGTCTCCCCTGTCGCTGTTGCCGCGCACCGCGGGCATCCGCACCACTATCGCGTGGCTCGCGCATCCCGCAGGCCGTGAACTTGCCGCAGGGCAGCCCGAGTCCCTTGCCGTTATCCCCTCTCCCCGCAGGGAGAGGGGAATTAAAGGGGTGAGGGTGCCGTTGCCGTTCCTCCCTCCCTCTGCGCCACAGTGCCACGCCCATTCGATCTCCGGTCTGGTAACGGCTTCTTCCCAGATTATCGCTTGTTCCGGTGGCAATTGTCACAATTCCGCTTCATTCCATACAAAAAGGTCTTCGCCTTAGGCCGGGTCTTGTCCTTTTTCTTGTGCAGAACAACTATATTCCGACCTAAGCGGGCGTCTTTTCTTGCGTCACAGCACTCTATTTGCTGTATCAGAACCCTCTATGACTTGAGCGGAATACCTTGATACGCTCGTTTACTGGGAAAAAACAAGTTATTCTTGTGCCAGAACACTCTATTTATTGGACGAGCACACTCTATTATTGGCGTCAGGGCCCTATAGTGGTATCTGACACAAGACAGGGGAGGATACTAACTCGCAACGGCACTGCGACGATTCGATGAATCGGGTAGCATTGCCTCAAGAGGCAATGCAGGAAAACAAGAGGTCCGGTCGCGGATCACGGCCCATGGAAAAGTGCTGTGAGGCATGAAGTATGGCCGACTGTGCCGGAGGAGGTTGAAGCGGGCGCCTAGGAAAACACTTTCGGAAGAACTTTTCCGACGGCACAAAAAGTTCGACCCCGGGCCGTTCTTGCGGCGGAAAACTCTATTCCTCCAGCTCGCCGTCCCATACCTCCGCCAGTTGCAGCAGCGTCTGCGCAATCAGCGCCGGGTCATGAATACTCAGCGCCATCGCCGCCTGCGCTATCTGCGAGCGGCTTGCCTTCAGCCCATGCTCGGTCAGCAGCCGCACGCGGCAGATCTCGAGCTGCTGCAGCATCTGCGGGGGAACGTAGAAGGTGACTTTTTCCGTCGGCGGCTGAGCAAGCGAGCGCGCCGGCATAGCTGTCTCCGCAGCCTGTATCTGGCCGGCACTCAAGCCGCGCTGCACCACTCGCAATCCGCCCTCGGGCGTTGCCTCAGGTGCCGGCTGTGGGGTAGTGGGTCTCGCCTCTGCGGTGGTAGCCCCCGCCTCTGCCCTATCGCTAGCAGCCTTGCGCGGCTTTTTCGCAGGGGTCTCTTCTTCGGCTGGTGTCGCCGTGTCCGGCTCGTCAGTCGCTTTGAAGAAATCGGCGGCCCCGGGCAGCTTCGGCTTCTTAGGCACGGGCGATGACCTCCTTTGCCAGCTCGCGATAGGCCACGGCCGCCGGGCCCGACGGATCGTACGTTGTGATCGGCTCGCCGGCCGCAGCGGCCTCCTGTACGCGGATCGTGGTTGGGATTACGGTATCCATTACCAGCTCTCCGAAGCCCTCTCTGACCATCTCTATCACCTGCCGATTGTGAACGGTCCGGCGGTCCTGCATTGTCATCACGATGCCGCAGATGCGCAGGGCCGGGTTCAGTTCCGCCCGTATCCGCTCGACGCTGTCGGTCAACTGGCGCAGCCCGTGCAGAGCCAGAAACGAGCATTGCTGCGGCACCAGGACCTCGTTGGCCGCTACCAGCGCCGCGATGGACAGAAGCTGTAGTCCCGGCGGACTGTCCATTATCACATAGTCATACCGTTTCTGTAGCGATTTGAGCGCATCGGCAACCACGACATGCCGCTCATCGGCGGGGCGGTCCATCATTACCATCTCGGCGCCGGCCAGATCAATCGTCGCAGGGGCGACCTCTAACCCGGGCCATGCCCTCTCCAGGATAACGTCCGACATATCTACGCTTTCGTCGAAAAGCGCGTCATACACGCTGGTCGCACCGGCCGGGAGCGTGATGCCGAGGTACCCGGACAGATCGGCCCGGGGGTCCAGATCCACCAACAACACTGTGCTGCCGCCTTCCCCGAGCGCAGCGCCAAGGTTGGCGGCCGTGGTGGTCTTCCCCACTCCCCCCTTTTGGTTGGCGATGGCAATTGTCCGCGACATATCTATTTCCTCCAACACCGGCACGCAGGCTTCTGATGCTGGTTTGGCTCGCAGTGTACCGCATCACGGCAACAAAGTAAAGAGTTCGCGCCTTAAACCAGCAAAGCGGTATAACGGTCAACCGGCCATACGGCAAGGCAGGAATACGGTAAAACAGCAGCCGTGGGTGGGGAAATGCAGGATGCAGCGCGATGGGGCCGCAGTTGGCACAAGAAGGGCAGCGAGCGGCGGGAGGCCGAGACGGCTTGTGCCAGAGAACGGTATTACGGGAAAACAGGC
>JALGTY010000190.1 GCA_029821145.1 Candidatus Zipacnadia bacterium | reverse complement strand
GTGGATTGCGACATCCCGGCCGGCAAATCCTGGGCCGGCCAGCAGATGATGGTGGCCGGACGCTCCGATGGCGCGTATGTAATTGAGCAGATCGTGCGCGATGGTGAGCAGACAACCATCGCGCTGGCCGGTGAGCCGATATTTACTCTGAAAGAGGGCGACAGTTTCGCCATTGTGCCGGCCGCCAGCATGATAATGCTGACTGAGAATACCTGGCACCTGCAGGGCGAAGTGGCGCAGTTGCGTCTCGTGGACGGGAAGACTTTACCGGACGGGCGGGTGATGGTTCCCGCCAACAGCAGCAGCAAACGGCGTCAGGTCTATGCCAGGGTCCCGGGCGGCCAATGGCAGCCGCTGCCATATTCCGCCGACCAGGGCCAGATAACCGTGCGCTTGAGCCCGGAGGAACTGGATGCCTCGGAGGTATGGCTCTATCTGGCTACCGGGCCTGTTGATCTGCGCGACGCTGACGCGCCGGTGCTGACTGCCATCAGCGCCGATGATCGCGAACTCAGCGTCGGCGACGACTTGGGCTACGTGGCCTCGGCCGCGCGGATCAGCTTGACGTTTGAGGACAAGAGCAAGCTTCTGGGCGGCAGCGTCAAGGCGGTCCTGGTGGGCCAGCGCGCGGGTGTTGTGCCGCTCTCGGTTCACTGTCGCCGGCTTACCGGCCGCGATGCCGGCAAATGGCGCATCACGCTGCGAGCCGACGGGGACCGCATGGCCGAAGACGAATACGCTCTCTGCGTCCAGGTCGGCGATGTGCTGGCCAATTTCGCATACCATGACCTCAGCTTCACCACGCTCGGATATGTCCTACCCTTTGAGAGCATCCCGATAGTCGCCTCCAGCGGCAAGGTCAGCAAGCCTCTCGGCGGGCTTGACACGATGTTTTATCGCAGCCAGCAGCCGGGCGATTTTCTGACCTACGAGTTCAAGCCGCCGATTGACGGAAAGTGCCGCCTGCTGTTGCGTTATACGCGATACAGCGGCTACGGCATCTTCCAGGCGTATCTGGACGACGAGCCGATTGGCGAGCCGGTTGACATGTACTTTGCCGGCCTCGATCCGCGCGGCGGCATCGCTGACCTGGGCGCACACGAACTTAGCCCGGGGCCGCACACTCTCAAGCTGGAGATAACCGGCAAGAACCCCAAGGCCGAGAACCAGTATATCGGCGTGTGCGAGCTTATCTTTCGACCTGCCGAGTAATAATTGCGGAATTCCGAAAAAAACTTCTCGGGCAAGAAGGACTCCCTGCCTGCAAGCAATAATAGACCGGCAACGTTACAGTAAATGACGCACCGGGAGATGCAGCAAATGAAGCTGGCAGTCGGCTTGCGAGACAGCTCTGACGAGTACTACCAGTTCCTCACCCAGTTGGGCGTCCATTACGCCAAGTTCGACCAGTGGAATGAACTGATGAGCGAGCCGGGCGCTTGCGGGGTAATGAAGGCTGACGCGCTCCGCAAGCTGCAAGCAACCCTCAAGCCTTACGAGATCCAGACCTACGTATTCCTGCTCCCCCAGGGCCCCAACACTCAATACTGGCATGCCCGCTTTGGCAGGTCCCCTGAAGCCGACAAAGAGATCGAGAATGTATGTGAGACGATTCGTGTATGTGGCGGCTGTGGTGTGCCGGTCATCGAGTGGACCTGGTCAATCCCGGATGTGTTCGGCCGGATTGGTGCCGCCCCGGTCGCCCGTGGCGGAGCTACGAGTCCGCGCTTCGATTATTACCTCATCAAGGACAAGCGCCCCCCGTACGCCGTGGACATGAGCGCGGAGCAGATGTGGGAAAACATCATCTACTTCATGGAGCGCATCGTGCCGGTGGCCGAGCAGGCGGGCGTGCAGTTGGCGATGCATCACCACGATCCTCCAACCGAGGTGCTGGCCGGCGAGGCGCGAATCCTTTGCAACTTCGAGGGCATGAAGCGGATGGTCGAAGAAGTGGACAGCCCCGTCAACGGCTTCAACATCTGCCAGGGGACACTGACCGAGCAGGCGGGTGTGGACGTGCTGGGCGTCATTCGCTATTTCGGTGAGCGCGGCAAGATCAATCACTGCCATTTCCGCAATGTTAAGGGCTCGGTGCCGGTGTATGACGAGGCTTTCATAGACGACGGCGATGTGGACATGTACGAGGCGATGAAGGTGTATAAGCAGGTCGGATACCGGCACTGCTTCATACCCGACCACTGCCCGGGAATGGTCGGTGATCCGAAGCGCCGGGCGACTGTGGCCTATGCGGTCGCCTACATCCGCGCACTGCTGCACGTAGTGGGCGAACTATAGCCCGAATTATTCATCCTTAACGCGTAGCTCGGCCTGCCCTGAGCTTGCGAAGGGCAGTATTCTCAGCTTCCACAAAAACGCGTGGCTCGGCCTGAGCGTGGCCGTCTTTGCCACGCTCAGGTGAGAATGCAACAGCATTCTCAGCTTCCACAAAAACGCGTGGCTCGGCCTGAGCGTGGCCGTCTTTGCCACGCTCAGGTGAGAATGCAACAGCATTCTCAGCTTCCAGCCCGAGGTCGTTGAAGCTGTCAAGTGTGTTACCTTACACAACTCCAAAGAAGTCAGCACTGCCGAAAAAAAGTTGTCAGGAGATGCTCCACAATGAAAGTTGGCATTCAGCTAGGCAATGTCAATGATGAAGAATGTACGTTCCTTGCGCAGTTGGGTGTGCATCACGTTCGGATCACTTCGTGGGATCAGACGATGAGCGAGCCGGGCGCCTGTGGCGTGCTCAAGGCCGACGAGGTGAAGAAGCTACAGGCGATAATGGACCCCTACGACATCGAGGCCTACGTGTTCCTCCTGCCACAGGGCCGCGATACGCAGTACTGGCACGCGCGCTTCGGCGATCATCCCCTGCGCGACCAGGAGATAGACAACGTCTGTGAGACCATCAAGGTCTGCGGCGACTGCGGCATATCTGTGGTCGAGTGGACCTGGTCAATCCCGGATGTCTTCGGGCGCATTCCGGGACCCAATACCGCAGGCCGGGGTGGGGCACAGGTATCCCGCTTCAATGAGCACCTCATAGGAGACAAGCGGCCCGAGTATGCGGTGGACATGAACGCCGACGAAATGTGGGAAAATATCATCTACTTCATGGAGCGCGTCATGCCGGTGGCGGAGGAGGCCGGTGTGCTGATGGCCATGCACCCCCACGATCCGCCCACCGAGTGGCTTGCCGGCGAAGCCCGCATCATCAACAGCCCCGAGGGCATGAAGCGCATGATCGAAGAGGTGGACAGCCCGGTCAACGGCTTCAACATCTGCCAGGGAACCGTCGCCGAGCAGGCCGGTACCGACGTGCTGGCTTTGATCCGCTATCTGGGCGAGCGCGACAGAATCAATTACGTCCACTTCCGCAATGTCAAGGGCACCGTACCCGTCTTCGATGAGAGCTTTATTGACGACGGCGATGTGGACATGTATGAGGCAATGAAGGTGTACAAGGAGGTCGGTTACCGGCACATATTCGTTCCCGATCATTGCCCGGGCATGACGGGCGATCCGACACACCGGGCCTCCCGCGCCTATGCCATCGCCTACATCCGGGCCCTGCTGCACGTCGTCGGCGAGCTATAGCGAAAAAGGGGCCGCCCAGGATGAAACTCGGCAGCCGTCTGAACCTCTTTGAGGATGAGGAGTATCGCTTCATCGCGCAGCTCGGCGTTCATCACGTGGCCATTCACGGACGTGAGGAACTGATGGTTGAAGCGGGCGAGCGCGGGGTGGTCAAGGCGGACCAACTGCGCAACCTGCAGGAGACGCTGAGGTCGTATGAGCTCGAGCTCTACGTGTTTGTGCTGCCACAGCGGTACAATACGCAATACTGGCACGCACGTGTAGGGGATGGCACCCTCCGCGACAAAGAGATCGAGGATGTCTGCGAGACAGTGCGAATCTGCGGGGGCCTCGGCATACCTGTGGTGGAGTGGACCTGGTATATCACGCGGGTGTGTGGACGGGCGTACCCGCGCTACGAGACCGGGCGCGGCGGGGCGCTCGTCTCGTTCTTCGACTATAACCTGGTCAGAGATGAACGCCCCGAAGGCACCATCGAGATGAGTGCCGAGCGGATGTGGGACAACATCATCTACTTCATGGAGCGCGTCATGCCGGTGGCAGAGCAAGCCGGCGTGCGAATGGCGGTCCACCCCAACGATCCGCCGACACAGGAGCTGGGAGGCGAGGAGCGCGTGCTCAGCACCTTCGATGACATGAAGCGGCTGGTCGCCGAAGTGGACAGCCCGGCCAACGGTTTCAATATCTGCCAGGGCACAGTCGCCTCGATGGCTGACACCGACGTGCTGGAGGTCATCCGCTATTTCGGCCGGCGCGACCGGATCAACCACTGCCACTTCCGCAATGTCACCGGCACTGTCCCGCGCTTCAAGGAGAGCTTCATTGACGACGGCGATGTGGACATGCTCGAGGCGATGAAGGTGTACCAGCAGGTCGGGTACCAGCACATGATGATGCCTGACCACGTACCGACAATGGACGGTGACGAGACCCGGCGAGTCTCCCGCGCCTACGCCATCGGCTACATCCGCGCCCTGATGCACGTCGTCGGGGAGCTGTAGCCAGCTTCCGCTTTGCCTATTCCCTCTTTCCCCCTCGGGCTGTATAATCACTGGTGCAGCTACACCTTACCCGCCGGCACTGGGAGAATGGCCGATGGACGCAGCCTACGCCCGAGGCAAGACAATTCTCGCCGTGACGACAGCGGCAACGTTAGTGCTGGGGCTGGTTGCCGTGGTGTTCATTGCGGCCCAGGTCGGCGAGGGCGTTGCGATGCCTGCGTGGTTTGCACTGGCTGCGCTGGGTGTTGCGGGGGTGGTGCAGCTAGTGGTGCTGCTGGTCGCCTCAGCTATCGAGATCAGCCTCAAGGCGATGTGGATCGCCAGCGCGGTGCTGCTTGCTGGAGGGCTGCCGCTCAGCGGCGTGTGGGTCGCGAGCTTCAATATCCCTGTCTCGACTGTGCAGTGGCACATACTGGCCTTCTTGCCCGGGTTGCTCGCACTGCTTTTCTGCTGGCTTGCAGGCAGTGGCGTGAGGAGATGGCTATTGTTAGGGGTCGGGGTGCCCCTTGTCTCGCTCGCTCTGGGGCTTGCCGCGGTCGCGCACCTGTTCGTGATGTTCGTACTTGAGATTCCTGGCACCTAACCCACTAGCGAAAAAGGAGAACCATTATGCGGATACGTTGCTTTCGATTTATCGGAATCCTACTGGCGTTTGCCGTTGCTTGCTGCCTCGCGCAGGCCCAGCCGGCTGACCGCGAGGTACTCGTCCAGACCTCCACCATTGACGCGCTGCTGGATGGGGTTTTTGACGGGGAGATGACCTATGGACAGCTTTCGCAGTACGGCGATTTCGGCATCGGCACCTTCAACGGTCTCGATGGTGAGATGATCGCTTTCGATGGGGCGATCTGGCAGATTAGGGCCGACGGCAAGGCCTATCGCGTTGACCCGGCGGCTGCTCACACCCCCTTCGCTGCCATGACCTTCTTCGACACCGACTACTATGCCCGGGTGCCGGCGGGCACGGATTTCGCGGGCCTCTCGAAGCTCATTGACGGCCTGGTGCCGAGCAGCAACTATTTCTATGCGATCCGTGTGGACGGGGTTTTCAAATACATGAAGACGCGCAGCGTGCCGGGCCAGAAGAAGCCCTATCCGCCGCTGGTTGAGGTCACAAAGAATCAGCCGGAGTTTGAGTTTCACAACGTCGTCGGGACGATAGTGGGATTCCGCTGCCCGCCATTCGCCAAGGGAGTGAATGTGGTCGGAGATCATCTGCACTTCCTGAACATCTCCCGCACCGGCGGCGGCCATGTCCTGGCTTTCGAGGTCGAGCAGGCCGTCATTTCAATTGATCTGACCAGCCGCTATTATCTGATGCTCCCGACCACTATTGCGGAGTTCGCAGGCACAGATCTGAGCAAGGACCGTGAGAAGGAACTGCACGATGCGGAGAAAGACAAGTAACCCGCACCCGGCTATCAGAGTCTTTACCCCTCTCCCTGTGGGAGAGGGGCAAGGGGTGAGGGCGAAGGCAAGGTCGCTCAGTCCTCTCTCATCCACGCCTGAGCATTCTTGTAGAGAATAGCCGCGCTGTCCTCCTCGGACAACACCGACTCTTTCATCTTCAGCAGTGCCGCGTCCATGTACTGATATGGGGCGTGGGTGCCGAAGACGATGCTGGCCGCGCCGATCTCTGCGACCAGCTTCTCCACTCCGCCGGTGCCCTCGAGGTTCGATATCTCCACATACAGGTTCGGCAGCGTTCTGATGTCCTCGGCGATTCCCATGATCTCGGCCGTCTTGATATTGCAGAGCACGATATTAACTTCGGGGAATTCTCCTGCGACCGTTCCGACCTCCGTCACTGCCACCGGCGGCACCATGCAGCGCGGGTGATGCAGACGCTCGTCGTACATTCGCAGGTGGATGCTCACCGTGACGCTGTGCTCTGTCGCCGCTGCCATCAGGTCAC
>JALGTY010000189.1 GCA_029821145.1 Candidatus Zipacnadia bacterium | reverse complement strand
CAGTTGCGACTCGCGCACTTGCGCCACGTGGCGACCGGCACCGACTGGATTCCAGCCCCGCCGGACTACGACTGGGGCACCGACGAGTTCTACGCCAGCGCCGGACGTGGCAGAGGTGATCTCTGGCCCGATCTGGCTCCACCGTCGTCTGAGTTCCTGCTCTGCTATTCACCTGGTGAAGGCGAAGACGCCGTCGAGCTGACCGGGACGTGCCCGGTCTGTTTTGTCCCTGAGTGCAGCCGTGCCGAGATTGAGGGCGACACGGCCTACCTACAACTCACGGTCGCGCTGAATGACCATCCGCTGACAGTCACAGTGCACACGCAGATACGCGGTGGGATACCGGTGGCGCGGCGCTGGGCCACTGTCACCAACACGGGCGACACGCCGCTGCTGTTGCATAAGGTGTTGAGCCTGATGCTGTCGGTGCGGCCCAGTTACGCGGACCTGGACCTCTACTGGGTGGAGGTATTCAAGCACGATCAGATGTTGTGGCGGCAGGCGAGCGTCCATCAGGAGCGCCTCACCGCCTGCGTGCGGCGGAAGCTGCTTTTCGGCCCCGGCGAGCGCCACCACGATGGCTCGTACGGCTGCATGGGCTGGCTGGCACTGCGCGACCCGGTGCTCGATGAGGGAATGTTTGCAGGCTGGGAATGGTCGGGGACCTTTGACGCCGAAGTAGGCGATTTCCGGGAAGGGGCCGGCGTATTCGGCCTCAGAGCCGGCTTCAGCGACGCAGGCGACTACGCACGGACGCTTGAGCCGGGCGCGTCCTTCACCACGCCCAAGGCATTCATAGGCTTCTTCGAGGGCGACGTAGAAGAGGCCGGCAGGACGACTCGCAAAGCGGCGGAGCAGCTTTTCGGCCTGCCCTGGCCCGAAGGCCATGCACCGATGTTCGTCGGCCACGACACCTGGAGCAACTGGCAGGACTTTCGGGGCAGCACCGGCCATCTCAAGCCCGAACGCCTCGAGCACGAAATCCGGATCGCGCAGGAAGTCGGCGTCGAGCTTTTCATACTCGACTACGACTGGTTCCCGCTGCTGGGCGACTGGTACAGCGACCCCGAGCGCTTCCCGGACGGCGTCGAGGCGATATCTGCCGCAGTCAAGCAGGCCGGGATGAAGTTCGGCCTGTGGATGGGTTTCGGACAGGCCCATCAGGATTCCCGCGTCGTTGCAGAACACCCCGACTGGATCGCCACGCGAGACGGGGAGCCGATCACCGGCGGCTGGGGCATGAAATCGCTCTGCCTGGGCTATCCCCCCTGCCGTAACTGGGTCCTGGAGCAGGTCAGCCGCGTCGTAAAGGACTTCGGCGTTGACTGGCTCAAGCACGATTTTCATCTGCTCACCATTTCCGACGCCCACGATCATGCGCCGAAGGCCACCGACAGCCGGATCGAGTCAGTCCTCGGCTACTACTACATCATGGAGCAGTTGCACGAGCGTTTCCCGCACCTTTACCTGGACAACTGGACGCCTCCTACAGGTGGCGCGGACTTCGGCAACTTCCAGCGCCATCACTCCACGCTCATGGCCGACTGGTACAGCAGCACGACCATTCGCAGCGCGCTCAACGGCATCTCACATCTCTTCCCGCATACTCGTCTTCATGCCTATCTGCGCACCTTCAGTCCTGGTGACGAGCGCTCGCCATATCAGTACCGGTCAGCCTGCTTTGGCCACGGGATGTACCTGCTCAACGACCTTCTGCAATGGGATCAGGAGACGATCGAAGTAGCACGCGCCCAAATTGGGCAGATCAAGCAGGACCGCGAGCTTTTCCGCTCAGGTGAGGTGTACCAGCTTATCCACAAGCAGCCGGACCACTTCGGCTGGGAGGCGCGCTTCGTCTATTCAAGCCAGGAGGGGCGGGGAATGGCGCAGGTGTTCCGGAATCACGACCTCGCTTCAGAGCACCGGGTCGTTTTTCGCGGCCTGGAGGCCCAGGCAAGCTATACGATCAGCTACGAGGAGGCGGAGCCGCAGGCAACGCTCAAGGGCGAAGACCTGATGAGCTCGGGAATCATAGTCCGTCTGGACCAGCCGTTCTCGAGTCGCAGGGTGCTGGTGCGACGCGTGTCAAAAGCATGAAGATGGGCCGAACTCGGCTCGTGAAGATCGGCTTGTGGGCCGCGTCTGCTTCCATGCTTTGCAGGCTCGTAACTGCTCAGCTTAAGGCGTTAGAAAAGCGCACAGGTAAGGTAGCAGGTGGCGACTCGCCCCTAATAGCTTATCCTGGAGGACAGGCATCCCTGCCTGTCCATGCCGTTCCTGTTCGGAGAGACCTCGACAGGCTACTAGGAAGCCTGTCGTCCAGGAAGACCAGCAAAAAGGGCCGTGCCACTCTAACAAACCTGGAGAACAGACGTCCTTGCATGTGCATTTCCTTTGCAGGCCAACAAGGTGAGTAATTACGCAGGCTCTTATGATTCGTAGCTCACACAGACCTCGGTGACGCGGGGAGTGTTGCCACTGCCGACCGCTCCCAACGCAAGGCGGTACTGCACCCAGCGGTCCTGGCGCAGGTCTGTTGTCTCATCACCGCACTCGAACCAGCCGTCGCCATCTGGCCCCTGCCAGGGGGCGGTTTCGAGTTCCTCGGCGGTGGGTGCAAAGCGCAGCCGGGCGCGCACCCAGGTCTTGACCGGCAGTTGTGCTTCCCAACTGATCTGCTTGACCGTCGCGCCCTCGGGCAGCTCGAAGGGAGCCGAAATGTAATATTCCTCCGAGCTCCGATCCCGCTGGTTGCCCGGGTCCACCCCGATCATGCCATGCGGCCCCTCGCTGGGAAACTTGGTGACGCGCTCTTCGGAGAATCCATCCGGGCCATTCCACCACACAGCCGAGTGGCCCACGTGGTCGCCGTGGACCTTGTGATATGCCACCGCCAGGTCAGTGTAGCCGTCCTCGTTGAAATCCGCTGCGATGACGCCGGAGGCTGAGTGCATGAACAGGCGCGTTCGGTCCGCCGCCGAGAACCTCCCGCCCTCGCCTCCCCAATACACATACGAGTCAATATCCCGCGTGTGGCCGGCATGGTAGTTACAGATGAACAGGTCCAGACGGCCGTCGTTATTGAAGTCGGCCACTGCCATGCCGTTGATGCCGTTGGCGGGCAACTGAGTGCGGCGGTCCTCCCGCAGGCCTTCGGGCCCGTTCCAGTAAATATAGACAAACGATTCGTGCGGGGTGCGAGCGTCCAGGGCAAGGTGGCCGCCGATAATCAGGTCGAGCCAGCCGTTGCCGGTGAAGTCGGCGGCCTTCGCAATGGAACCGTTGATTACCGACAGTAACTGGTGGCGCTGGATGTCGAAGCCGTCCGGCCCGCCCCAGAGAATGATGCTGCGGTCGAAGCTTATCTGCGGAATCACCAGGTCCAACCAGCCGTCGTTGTTCAGATCGGCCAGGTATATCCGGCGCGGATCATCATACACCACACCGTCAATCTCTGTGCGGATGCGCTGGGGATTGTCGGGATCGAAGCCGTCCGGGCCGCCATAGAAGACGAGTATCTCGGGGAAAGAAAAGCCGCAGAAAACCAGGTCCAGGTAGCCGTCGCGATTCAGGTCAGCGCAGCAGACACCGTGGGCGCGAGTGGTGCGCAAGGCCAGGCTCGGCTCGTATGAGAAGCCGTCCGGTCCGCCCGTAAAGATAAATGAGCCGGGATCGAGGTGAATCGCGTTCTCCGAGCAGTTGGCCACAATCAGGTCGGCTTCTCCGTCGTCATCCAGATCGCAGACTGCAGCATCCACTGCATCCCGACCGCGCATACGATGGGAACATTCGCTTGAGAAGCCGCTCGGGCCGCCGTAATAGATGACGGGGTCCACATCACCGCCGACCCGTCGCGCCCGGCTGTGCGGCAACGGATGGTCACAAGTGCGGCCAATGAGAACGCGGCGGGCGTCGTGGGTCTCCAGGCCAACAGGCTCGAGGCTCACGCCGTCAGCGCCGCCGCGATAGACCAGCGAATCGATGGAGAAGGTTTCCTCGGTGCGGTCCTGACAGATTACGATGTCATCAAAGCCGTCTCCGTCGAGGTCGCCGAGGGCCACATCGCAAGCGCGCGCCGTGGGCAGCGGAGTCCGCTCACCGGCGGTGAAGCCATGTTTGCTCCCCCAGTACACCCACGAACATTGCCGGCCCTGGTGCTCTCCTCGCGTGGCGAATACCAGGTCCGCACAGCCGTCACCATTGACGTCACCTACGGCAACCGACAGCGCCCGCGGGCAATCTGCAACCGACAGCGCCCGCGGGCAATCTATGACAAGCGGCTCGCCGAAGCTGCGGTCCGGATTGACAGGTACGAGAAAGACGCGATCATCGTGCGGCACAAACAGATGCGGAATATCTCCCAGGCAGATCATCTTTGCGAGGGGCCGTATATCCGCGATGGCTTCCAGCTCACTGGTCTGCTGCTCATCATCCTCAGATGCTTCGCCGATGCCTTCGGCCACCGCTACATCGCTGTATGCTTCAGGCGAAATGCCCTCCGGGCCGCCCCAGAATACCCGCGCGTGTCCGTCCTTGTCGAGAGCGTACAGGTCGGCGCAGCCGTCACCGTCCAGGTCCCCAGCGCCTATTTGATCGGCCTCAATACCCAGGTCCACGAAGCGCCTGGGATCGAAGGACAGCTCGCTCTGATAGAACACGCGCACCCGGCCGTCGCACACAAAGGCCAGGTCCACAAGCCCATCACCGTTGAAATCGCCTGCCGTCACCGAGGTGGACTTCGGCGCTGGCAAGTGACGCTGATAGCTCTCGCTGAGGCCGTCAGGAGCGCCGTAATAGACGATGGCGTTCAGATCACGCCGGACGCCGTCGTAGCTCATCGCCAGCACCAGGTCATCGTAGCCGTCGCCATTGAGGTCAGCCACAACGCCGGACAGGGCCCCGGAGGAGGGCAACTCGGTGCGGCGCTACTCAGGGCGTCGGTGTAAACATAGGCCGGCGGCTTCTCCCAGTGATCCTGGCTGTTGCAGATTACCAGGTCCAGGTAGCCGTCGCCGTCCACATCGAACTGGTGGATGCGTTGGAGCACGCCGGCGCGAGAGACGTACAGGTTCTGGCCCGCATTGTCGAACGTGCCCTCAACAAAGCCCTCATACCCACGGGTAGTCCATTTTCCTGATGCTGACATGACTTCTGCTCCTGTTCCACTTCACTTCGCGGCTCGCCCGATGCTGGGAGCGAGCTATTCGATCCTGAGCTTGAACCAGCGAATATTCGAAAGGCAGTCCTCGTAACACCAGAAGGCGACAAAGATTGTGCCGTCCCCCAGGCGCGTTATGCACGGCGCGCCGAACCTGAGAACATTGAAATTATGCGCCATGTTGTCCGAGGTTTCGGTCAGGCCCTGGACGCCGTGGCCCCACAGTGGCGCGCACTCCTCGTTGACCCAGTCGCTTCCCTCGATGCGTGATATGTTCGCCCATAGCCCGGTCTCGTCCATGCGGCGATAGACGCAGAGCACTCGTCCGTCGTCCAGAGCGAACGGGGTAGGGGTCTGGCCCAGCAGCCCGGTAGATGTCGGCGCGGACCACGTCTTGCCGCCGTCCTCGCTGAGCACGTACTGATTCGGCAGGTCGGCTCCAGCGGCCTCATCATAGGCCCATGCGACGGTGAGCAGCTTGCCGTCGGGAAGCTCTACGATCTTGGACTCCCAGTAGATGACGTTCTGGTCGGGATCGCTCATCACATCCCAGTACTCCGGCCAGGTCTGGCCCCGGTCCTCGGACACGAGCGCGATCATTTTCATCCCGTTAGGACACTCGCCATCCCAACCTCGCCATGTGGAAGTTGGCAGTATCCAGCGGCCGTCGCTCAGAAGGGTTATCGGGCAGCACAGCTCGAATGACGGGCCGACCAGCGGCGGCTCTACCGCCTCCGGGCCGGCCCAGGCGTGACCGTAGTCCTGCGACCGCCACAGCAGCATCTCCATCGGCACAAATCCCATGCTCTCTGAGTTCGTAAAGCCCTCATCCGGATGCTCGCTGCGGTCCGACCGATGCATCAGCAGCACAAGTTGACCGTCAGGCAAGGCGGTGATGCGGGAGGAATCGCAGGTGAGGCGATCCGTAGTGCCCTCGTATATCGTGTCCTCAAGCTCCCAGGTCTCGCCGTCATCCCTGGAGCGGGCGACATAAGTGCGCAGGTTGGTGGCTTCGAACGCCTCGCCCAGCACCAACGTCGCCAGCATCTCGCCATTGTCCATGCAAACAACGGACGGGAAGTAGGCATGCACGCTGTGCACGTGCGGCTTCGGATACCTGTAGATGAGTCCCGTACTCAATACCTCGATATTCGCCATCTTCGCACCTTCCTGCGGGCGTAAGCGCTGCCAACACTGTGGGGCTCCTTTGCTGTCATGCTCTTCATAACATATAGTATTGGCAATAGACAGCGCCTTCACCTCCGTGAAGCACTCGCTCTATTTTCAGGAAGGTATGCTCATTAGGGATACAGAACCTCCACTCATGCTCACGGTTGTCCGGGGTGGGGGGGAACTACAGACGTCTTTGACGATGCTTGGAGAGAGGGTCAGTCATGACAATAAGCGACCGTGGCATCGTATTCAGTGGGGAGGCCGGTTCAGACGTGCAGAGTGCGGCCTTTCCGGGCATCTGCGTCACACCGGGCGGACGTTGGATCTGCGGCTTTCGCACAGCGCCCGAGAAAGGCTCTACCACAGACAAAACGCAGCTTACCTGGTCAGATGACCAGGGCCGAAGCTGGCAAGAACCCATCGCGCCATGGGAAGTGCTCGAACTCAACGGAACGCCGGGCCGCTTTCGCGGCGCGTATGTAACTTCTCTCGGCGGGGACAGCCTCGTCGTCGCGCTTTGCTGGGTGGATACCTCAGACCCGAGCCGGCCGTTCTGGCACGAGGCCACCGAATGTCTGCTCGACACCCGCATCTTCTTGTCCCGCTCTGAAGACTGCGGTGAGACATGGTCGGCACCCCAGTACGTGGACACCTACCCGATTACAATGTGCGTTCCGGTGACCGGCCCGATTTTGCTGCTTCAAAACGGCGACTGGGCGTGCCATTTTGAGTTGAACAAACCATACGGTGATAGCTCCGTCTGGCGCCATGGTTCGATGATGGCTTTTTCGCATGATGCCGGAGCTACCTGGCCACTCTTCAGCGTCGTCACCAACGACCCGGCCCGCCGCTTTTTCTGGTGGGACCAGCGACCGGCAGTGCTTCCGGACGGCACGATTCTGAATATGTTCTGGACGCTGGACAACGAAGCGGGTGCATACATCAACATTCAGGCCTGCGAATCGAAGGACCACGGCCGCACCTGGTCGGAGATTTGGGACACCGGCCTGCCCGGTCAGCCCGGCAATCCGGTGCCGCTACTCGACGGGCGTCTGGCCATGCCCTATGTTGATCGCAGCGACGAGCCGAAGATCATGTTCCGCTGCAGCTCCGATGGCGGCCGCACGTGGCCTGATGACACGGAGCTGCCCATTTACACGTCCGGCATGGAAACGCAGACGTGGGACCGCCAGAAAACGATGCAGGACACCTGGGCGGAGATGGCCGAGTTCTCTGTCGGGCTTCCTGCGGCGGCTCGGCTGGTTGACGGGGATGTATTGATCGTCTATTACGCCGGACCTGAGACAGATATGACGGCAATTGAGTGGGCGCGTGTTCATCCGTAAGAACACCAGCCCTCCATTCGCAGCACTACGCAAGAAGGAAGAATGCTATGTATGGCAACTGGGAGTTTACGGAACTTGACGCAAGAGCTGCCAATGAACTCGGTGGTTTTATCCCGCAGCGCATCTTTGATGCTCATGCTCACCTGTATCGGCTGGCAGACCTGTCTGTGCCTGCCGGCTCATTCCTGGCTGAAGGGCTTGCCGAGGTGACCGTTGACGAATGGCGCCGGCGGCTCGAATTCCTGGTCGGCGACGGCAGGCTTATCGGCGGCCTTTTTATTCCTGATCCGCGTCCGGCTGATACGATAGATGTTGTGAATGATTACGTGGTGGAGCAACTGGCCGCCAGCCCTGAGAGCCGAGGCGCAATCATTGTCGCTCCGCAGTACCCGGAAGCAAGAGCTATTTCTTATCTGGACAATCCGCAGATTGTCGCGCTGAAGCCGTACCATCTGTTCTCGGCGGACAAGCCCACTTTCTACGCGCCGCTTGACAGCTATCTGCCGGAGTGGGCCTGGCGACTGGCCGACGAACGCGGCCTGGTGATCGTACTTCACATGGTGAAAGAGGGCGCTCTGGCCGACCCGGACAACCAGCGTCAGATTCGTGCAATGTGCGAGAAATACCCGGGTGCAAGGCTTAGCCTGGCCCACGCAGCACGCGGATTTCATGCCCCCAACACTGTGAAGGCCATCGGGTCTTTGCGCGGGCTGCAGAACGTCTGGTTCGACACCGCCGCCGTTTGCGAGCCGGCGGCCCTCGTAGCCATCCTCCAGGAGTTCGGCCCGCGTCGCCTGATATGGGGCAGCGATTTCCCCGTATCCGAGATGCGCGGAAAATGCGTCACTGTCGGCGACGGCTTCGCCTGGCTCGATGTCGATTCCGTCACCTGGGACAAGCTGTCTCCCGCCTGCAATCCGATACTGCTCGGGCTGGAGTCGCTGCAGGCTCTCCGCGACGCCGCCGAAACCTTCGGACTGAATGATGACGACCTGTGCGACATCTTCTGCCACAACGCTCTTCGCCTCCTGGGGATGCAAGAGGAACCGGGAACGCTTACCGCGGATTTATACGCTCACGGCAAGCAGCGCATGCCCGGTGGCACACAGCTACTGAGCAAGCGGCCCGAGATGTTCGCCCCGGACCAGTGGCCGGCCTATTTCCGCGAGGCGCGAGGCTGTGAGATCTGGGACATGGACGGCCGGCACCACTACGACTTCTCCATCAACGGCGTGTCGGCGTGTCTTCTGGGCTACCGCGACCCGGACGTCACCGCGGCCGTGACCCGGCGCATAAGTCTCGGCAGCATGTCAACTCTCAACCCGCCCGAAGAGCTCGAACTTGCCGATAGACTATGTGAGATTCATCCCTGGGCCGAGCAGGCGCGTTTCGGCCGCTGTGGGGGAGAGACCGGTGTTATCGCCGTCCGCATCGCCCGCGCTACCACCGACCGCTCGGTGGTAGCCATCTGCGGCTACCACGGCTGGCACGACTGGTACCTGGCCGCCAATCTGGGCGATAGCGACGAACTGCGGGGCCACTTGCTTGAGGGCCTCAGCCCCATCGGCGTACCGCGCGAACTCCGCGGGACCAACTTCACCTTCACTTACAATAACCTGGACGAGTTCGAATCCATATTGAGCGAACACGGCGACCGGCTGGCGGCGGTGGTGATGGAGCCCTGCCGCTACCATGATCCCGAGCCGGGCTTTCTGGAGGCCGTTCGTGAAGGTGCGCACAAGCACGGCGCTCTGCTGATATTCGACGAAGTCTCAATCGCCTGGCGTCTGGAGCACGGTGGCGCTCACCTGCGCTACGGCGTTTACCCGGACATCGCCTTCTTCTCCAAGGCGCTCGGCAACGGCCACCCGATCGGCGCCGTCATCGGGACCAAGGAGGCTATGGCCGGCGCCCACACCTCCTTCATCAGCAGCACGCAATGGACCGAGAGCGTCGGCCCTACCGCTGCTCTGGCAACACTCGAGAAGCTCAAACGCTGCAAGGTAACCGAGCATGTGGCACACATCGGCTCACGGGTGCAGCAGTACTGGCGCGAGCACGCCAGCAAGCACGGGCTGCCGGTGGATGTGGACGACTCATTCCCTTGTTTGTCTCATTTTGCTTTCGAGCATGAATTGGGCGATGAACTGCGCACGCTGTACACCCAACTGATGCTGGACCGGGGCTTGCTCGCCGGCGTTGCGTTCTCTCCGACCCTGGCCCATACGGACGAGATCGTGGACATGTTTGGCGAGGCCATAGACGAGGTCTTTGCTGAGATCGCAGACGCTTTGGAGGCGGGCGAGGTGAGACAGCGTCTCCGTGGCCCGGTGGCTCATACCGGCTTCCAGCGCCTCACCTGATTACAGGGCATGTCAGCCTCGTGCGCGCGAGGGATCTGTGAGCCGCTCAGATAGTATCACAGCAAGCAGGAGCTTATATGAGGAATCCCGGCGGACAAGCTTGAGGTGAGGGATAAGCACGATGGCAACGATATTGTTCTTCGATGACCAGCGTCTGAACCGCCTCGACAACGTCAGAAGAAGAAGTGGCAGGCCGCAGCCTATCGCAGGATCCGTGTACCGCGACCCGCACACCAACCCGCTCTGGGGCTATCCCAGCGTCTTCCAGGACCAAGCCACTGGACAATGGCGCATGGTGTACCAGGGCCGCATGTCCGACGGAAGGGTAGTGGCAGTACTGGCCACAAGCCATGATGGGCTGTCTTGGGAGCCGAGAGACACCACGCGCGACCTTGATCTTCCGGACCGTATCGTTCCTCACCAGATCCTGCCGCTGGAGAGTTTTGGCGAGCTGGCCTGTTGTTTCGTTGATGCGTACGCCGAACCCGGTGAGAGAATCAAGGGCTTGGTCACCTATCCTGCCGCGGACGACCTGTGGCGCACCCGGCTCTGGGTGTCGCCCGATGGTCTCCACTGGACACTCAAACAGGGCGTTGAGTGGCAAGCAAGCGGACCCGATCCCGGAGTGGGGGTTTTCTACAACGATGTGCGCGCAAGTTATGTGTTCACCACCAGGCCCGACCTGGCAGACCGCCGCATCACAGTGTCCGAGACCAGGGATTGGGAGAATTTTACCGAGCCTGAGCTCGCACTGCAGGCGGACGCCCTCGACCTGCCATTGACCCAGCCCTACGGCATGCCCGTTCTCCCCTACGAGGGCTACTACATCGGCCTGCTGTGGCTCTTTCATTGCTCGCCCGAGGTCAAGGGCCACTCGCCTCAGAAGTTCTATGACGGGCATGTTGACTGCCAGTTGGCTTACAGCCTCAACGGCTGGCACTTCCAGCGAGGCTTACGCGATGCCTTCATACCCAACGGCGCTCCAGGTGAGCCCGATTGCGGCTGTGTCTATCCATCCTCAGTGGTTGCAGAACGAGACGGCTCCCTGCGCATCTACGCCTCGGCTTGCACGCAGGAACACGGATACAGACCCCCGGGCTCGGGCTCGATACTGGCCTATCGTCTCCGTCGCGATGGCTTCGTGTATATGGAAAGCCTCGCCGGCCCCGGGTTCATCGGCACGCGGCCGCTGTACTGGCAAGGCGGTGAGCCCAGTCTGAATGTCCAAAGCCAGGGCGGGGAGGCCAGGCTCCAGGTCACTGATCAACACGGAGACACGCTTGAGGGCTATTCATTCGAAGATTGCGAGCCGTTCTGCGGCGATGATACGCAGTGGCAGCCGACATTCAAAGGCGGAAGAGGTCTCACGGAGCAGACTGGCCGGACTATCCGCATTGAAGTG
>JALGTY010000188.1 GCA_029821145.1 Candidatus Zipacnadia bacterium | reverse complement strand
GAGCAGCGGGCCGCAGCGCTAAAGCAGAAGCTTGAAGAGCTGAAAGCGACCGAGGGAAGTGACACCGCTGCAATCGAGAAAGAACTTGCCGAGGCGGATGTGCGAGTAGTCGTCGCCCTTGACACTTCGACGGGAGAAATCGCCTGGGAGAAGCCCGTGGACCTGACGGACTGCGGCGGCCGAATTCTATTCTCGATCTGCAACAACGGCGTTCTGGTCTTTGCTGGTTCATACGCCAACGGGCACTACTGGAAGCAGTTCCTGGGCGGGGACTATGCCAGCCGCCGGGCCACTGCCCTTTCTGCAAAGGACGGCTCCTTGTTGTGGTCAAAGGCCGTCGGATGTCGTATCCGGCCCATGGTCATCGGCGACACATTCTATGCGGAGCCGTGGCGCTTCGACCTGCATACCGGTGAACAGCAGATGCGCACTCACCCTGTGACAGGGGAGACGGTGCCGTGGAAATTCGAGCGGCCGGGCCACCACTGTGGCTGTATCTCCGGATCGCCCAACGGCCTGTTCTTCCGCTCCTGGACATCCGCCTACTATGACCTGCTGTCGGACCACGGAACGCAGCACTTCGGCGGTCAGCGGCCCGGCTGCTGGATCAATATGATACCGGCCAATGGGCTGGTTATCGAACCCGAAGCCAGTTCCGGGTGTGCTTGTCTCCACTCGCTCACCTGCACCGTCGTGTTTGAGCCGAGTGATACCAACAGGATGTGGGGCGTCTATTCCTGCGCGGGTGAGACGACACCGGTGAAGCACCTGGCTATCAATGTGGGAGGCCCGGGGGATAGAAAGGATAAGGGCGGAAGATTATGGCTTGCCTATCCTCGCCCGCGCGGGCGGATGCTACTCAACGTCGAAATGGAGACCGAAATCCTGCCTGAATGTGGCTACTTCAATTACGGGGAGGAGGACTGGGGAGCCGTCAATGCGGACACCCCATGGCTCTATTCCTCGGGCTGCTCCGGCATGACCTCCTGCACAGTCCCTCTCGCAAAAGAGGGAGATGACCCGGCTCGGTACACTGTGCGGCTGGGCTTCGCCGACAGCGAAAACACCCGGCGCGGCAAGCGGGTCTTTGACATCAAGCTACAGGGCAAGCTCCTCGCCAGGAACTTCGACGTGATCCGCGCCGCACGTGGCCAGAACCGGGTCGTGATAAAGCAGTTCAAGGGCATCGAGGTCAAGGACAACCTCAATATCGAGCTTGTGCCCAAGGGCGACAGCCCGCCGAAAGACGAAGCCCCCATCCTGAACACTATCGAGGTCATCCGCGAGTAAGGGCGCGGAAGCGGTGGCCCGAGAAGGGCGACGGATACCAGCGATGGCGCACACAGGGGCATCTCGCGGCGGTCGGAATCACACGACCGCCGTTTCGGCCTCCTTGACCCCTTCGACAAGCTCATGCCAGGCGAACTCCTGCGACAGCGCCGTCCTTTCTGTACGCTGCGTTAGCCCCGTTAGCGAAATGTGACTAATGTGTAGCCGCAATTAGGCGAGGGATTGGTGAAACATGAAAAACGCATTGTTGGTTATCTGTCTGATGATCTCCGTCACAATAACGTATGCCAAGGATGGGCGGACGTACTACGATGACGAGATGATGTCGCGTGTGATGGAGAAGATTGAGAAATACGACTGGGCGAAGGCGCAAGTACCCGCTGCGGAGGCCAGGTGTCAGTGGTACATGGATATGTCTGACCAGGAGCTGTGGGACCTGGTGCCGCCGCCGGAGCAGCTCAGAGCCATCAACGTCTGCCACGGCGTGGGTTGTCCGTTCTGCGGTGAGGAGATCATCCGCAAGGGCGGACACTACCCGTGGAAGATGAGCCGCGACAAGCCGTTCAAAGTGACGTGTCCGGTATGCGACAGGACGTTCCCCGAAAACGATTTCGAGCCGTGGAATACCGTGGGCAAGGATGGGGAGCCGGAGTCTGGCGACAAGATTGTTGACAAGGGCATCGGCTGGGTTGACAAGGACGGCAACCGCTACTATTTCGTCGCCTACTACATGTTCTGGCAGCGCTGGAATCGGGACATTCTCGGTGGCATGCGTAGCCTCGGGCAGGCGTATCTGCTGACAGGAAAGCCGGTCTATGCGCGCAAAGCCGCGATCATGATGTGCAAGCTGGCCGGCGAATACGAGCGCTTCGATTACCCCACCCAGTGCTATCACGAGGGCATCTGGAATGTCAGGGGACGCATATCCGACTACATCTGGACGACCGGTAACGACAGCACCGTGGCGCTGGCGTATGACGCGATCTATCCGGTGTTTGACGAGGACCCGGAGCTGTTGGCCTTCCTGAAAGAAAAGGGAATTGATGACCCGCGTGACCATATCGAACTCAACATGCTCAAGATAATGGCCAACGACATTTACACCGGCTACGCCGCAGGCAACATGGGCGCGCATCAGCGGACCATGTGTTATCTGGCGATCTCGATGGACAATGACGATCCTGAAAGGGGTCTGACGACTGAGCAGGCGCGCGAGTGGCTGATGAGTGGTCGGGGGAGGATCGAGGACCTGCTGTGGAACGGCTTCTGGCGTGACGGGCTGGGAGGCGAGAGCTCGCCGAGCTATTCGTCCGGGTGGTGCTATAAGTTCTACCAACTGGCGGAGCTGCTGCCGAAGCTTGGCATTGAGATCTGGGATAACCCCAAGCTCAGGGCGATGGCCGACATCGGGCTTGACATGGCGGTCACGGGGAAGTTTTGCCCGTGCATCGGCGATTCCGGCGGGGTGAAAGGCTCGGGCCCAATCGCGTGGTCCGCGGCCCTGCAAGGGCCGGCATTCATGCGTTACGGGGATGTCAAATACGCCAAAGCCCTGGCGCTTAAGAGCGCGACTTCCAGGAGCCTGTGGGAGAACTATTTCGACGAAGAAGCGGTTGCGGCAGTTGTAGAGAAAGAGGGCAAGGAGCTGGATTGGAAGACGCGCAACATTGGTGGCTACGGGCTGGCAATACTGGAGAGCGGGACCGGCGAGAACCGGCGCGGCGCAAGCATGTACTACGGCGACGCCACCGGTGGCCACGGGCACCGGGACCGCCTCACGATGGGGCTGTTCGCCTACGGCTATCCGATGTTTCCTGAGATGGGCTATCCGACCCCCTTCCGCACCCCGAAGCGGGGCCTGTGGACCAGTAACACCATCAGCCATTACTGTGTATTGATTGATCAGACGCCACACAGGACGGCGCAGGCGGGCGATCTGAATACGCTGGCCGCCTCCCCGGAAGTTCAACTGATGGATGCCTCGGCTGAGATTGCCTATAAGGGGATGGCGTCGCTTTACCGGCGGACCGCGGCATTGATAGACATATCCGAGGAGGCTTCCTATCTTCTCGACATCTTTCGGGTTCGCGGCGGCACTGAGCACCACTGGAGCTTCCACGGGCCGGCGCATTTCTCCGAGTTCACCGCAACCGGCGGGCAGCCCGGACCGGTGCAGAAGGGCACGCTGGCGGGTGAGGACATCCCGTATGCCGGCGAAATGCCTGTCTCGACGAGCAAGGACGGCTGCGTGCTGCCATTGCTGAAGGCGGAGGGCCTGATCACGAAAGGGGAATACGGGGAGACTTCAAGAAAAGGCTGGGCCGCGTATGGCCAGGGCTTTCTGACACGGTGTCAGGGCGCACAGATCAAGATCAATATGCCTGAGATCCCGGCTGGCAAAGTGAAGCTCTTCATGCGCGTGTATGACTACAATAAGGGCACCGACGTCGTTGGCATCAAAGTGGGAACAGTCAATAAGAGCCTCGTGTGCGAGCCTTCCGGGGCTCTTGGAAACCGCTGGATATCGGAGATATACGAACTGCCCGAGCCTGCCACTGATGTCACGCTTACAGCCGACGAATTGGGGCAGAAGTACATACAGATTGATAAGATCGTTATCACCACGAATTTGCATGGCAAGGAGCCAATAGTGCGCGACGTGAAGCGCAGCGGATTCAACTACCTGTTCAACATCCGCCGCATGAAGCCGGAGGGCATGTGGTCGGCTACCTGGCGCAAGGCGGACGAGGACGTAGCTATGACCATGACGATGCCTGCCGGCTGCGTCCAGGAGGTCATCCTGGGCGACGGCATACCGGAACTGCAGCCGGGCAACCCGGAGACAATTCAGTACACGCTGGGGCACAATGAGTTGCCCCAGGAGCAAGCTGAGAACGGGGAGCAGCTTTTCCGCAACTACATTGCCGTGGTCGAGCCGCACAGAGGCGAGGCCAAGGTAACCGGCGTGGAACGTCTGCAAGGCGAGGGCGCCGGTGCCGAGACCGTTGGCCTGGCCGTGCATCGTGAAGGGGCGACAGACTTCATTCACAGCTCGCTGTCACCCGAAGAGCAGTGCGAATGGCAGGCCGCCGGCAAACCCTTGGTTGTCGCCGCCGAGTTTGCGATGCTGACACTGGACGACCAGGGCATCAAGCGTGCTGTTGTGGTCAACGGGACGCTGCTGGAGTATGGCGATTTCTCCCTGCATCCCGCGTCCTCGCCGCAGGGCAAGGTGGTCAGTGTGGACTTGGCAGATAACGCCATCACCATTGACACGGCGCTTGCCGCGCCTCAAGCATGCCGCGACACAGTGATAATCCTGGGCAACGAACTTCAGCGGACCAGTTACACGATCAGGGAGGTCAAGGTTGCTGACGGAGCCACAACTCTGGACTTCGGGCATGTACTATTGACCATCGGCATGGGCGCGGTGACCGGGACCGACCAGGACGCGAAAACGATAACGTCGGACCGGCCGCTGAGCGGGTATGGCCGCATTGAAGGCGGCAGACATGCCGGGCGCTGGCTTTATAATGAGGACAGATCGCAGGGATTCAGGATCGGCTCTATCCGCGGCCAGACGTTTACGCTGGAGGGTGTGGAGGGCAGTCTGGAGGACACCTTCACAGATGCGGATGATGATGGCCGGCGGCTGTACTGGATCAGCGACGTTGGCCCCGGAGACACTTATCGGATCCCGACGACGACATACTACGCACGAGGCGTCAACATGGATTGAGAGTGCCGCACGGCGTGCTCCCTCAGCCGTGGGTAGGACAGGCGAGACGCCTGTCGTACTGGTAGGAAGCAAAGGCGGTGTTGTAGGGGCGCAATTCATTGCGCCCACTCAGCAGCCGCGCGGAGGGCGTGACAAATCGCGCCCCTACGAACAGCCACAGCCGGCCTCTTGTGACCTACCGACAATCTGAACTCACACCCACCAGACAATAGCGCCCGTACATGGAGTTCGGGCTGCAGGAAAGGCGTGGGATGGGTAGCATCAAGACGCTTGCATTCTCCGAACAGGAATATCGCCGGCGACTGCAGGCTGTCCAGCAGATCATGCAGGAGCGGAATCTGGATGCCCTGGTCGTCAGCGACCTGTCCAACATCTGCTACCTGTCCGGCTTTCAGACCATCGGCTCCTACGGCTACGGGTTGTATGCGCTACTCGTCGGGCAATCGGGTGAGCCGACGCTGTTCGCTTCCGATTTCGAAAGCCACAACGCCAAGATCGGGGCCTGGGTGGATGATCTCGTTGTCTATGACCTCGCAAACCACAGCGCTGGCAGCCCCATGGATCAGTTGGTAGCGCTCGTCAGGGAGCGAGGCTATGGATCGGGCGTTGTGGGCTGCGAGCAGGCACATTTCGCCATGACGGTGCGGGAGTTTCGTGAATTCTCCGACGGCCTCAATGACGCGGACCTGGTTGATGCCAGCGGCCTGGTGGAGCAGGTCAAGATCGTGAAGTCGCCGGAAGAGATCGCTGTGATGCGCCGGGCCGCCGAGCTGACCACCACGGGAGCCAATGCGGGAATCGCCGCCGCTGCCGCAGGCAAGAGCGACAATGACATTGCCGCGGCTGTCTATCAGACGATAGTGCAAGGCGGCGGGGAGTACTTCAGCCTCCAGCCGATTGTGACTTCAGGCCGGCGCTCGGGGATTCCACATTCGACATTTCGCCGTAACCAATTGGAGCGCGGAGACTGCGTGCTCATGGAAGTGAGCGCCGCCTACCAGCGCTACAGCGCTCCGACGATGAGGACGATCTGCATCGGGCCGCCGAGTGATGAGGTGCGCCGGGGCTTTGATGGTTGTCTGGCGAGTGTCAGCACCTTCATGGACAACGTCCGCCACGGCGCCGGCGGACAGGCGGCGGCACGACAGGCCGGCGAGGCGCTGCGGGCGATTGTGCCCGACCTGCTCTGGCACGGCTGTTATGCCTACTCCGTAGGATTAGGCTTTCCCCCGATGTGCACCGACTGCAAGCTCGGGGGCAGCGTCACAGAGGACACCGAGCTCATTTTGCAGGCGGGCATGACCTTCCATTGCAGCACTTCGCTGCGCAAGGTCGGGCAGTTCGGTGTGACGGTCAGTGAAACGGTGCTGATCACGGACAGTGGCTGTGAAGCTCTTACCAACGTTCCGCGAGAGCTGGCGATGCGCTAGCGGGCGACACGCCACATACCAGCGAGTATTCGGAGAGGTGTGCAACAATGAAATTGTCCGGAAGCTTCTGCACGGTGCTACTGACTACCATCCTCCTGGCAACTGCGGGGGGTGTGTTAGCGGCGGAAAT
>JALGTY010000187.1 GCA_029821145.1 Candidatus Zipacnadia bacterium | reverse complement strand
CTCAATCTTGGCCACTGTAGAGGGATCGGCAATTGCGCCGCCGATGAAGACATAATTGCGGTTGCTGACCAGCAGTGGAATGTCGCCCTCGGCGGGTTCGATCAGCAGACTCATGTGCAACGGTTCATCGTCCTCGGCGGACAGCGTCGGCTTGTCAGCGATCGGCTTGTCGGGAAGCTTGCGGTCGGTTGCTGTTGTGTTCTGGCCGGTGGTAGTGCCTGCGCTAGGCAATTGTGGCGAGTATGAGTCACCGACAGTTGTAGGCACCTCGCCTGGCGCGACATCGGGCTGGGACGGCCCAGGTGTCGGATTGGGGAAGTTGACTGAGGCCGGTGGAGTGACCGCCTCCGTTGGAGCGGTCACTGAAATCGCAGGCACCTGGGTGCTATCCGGCTGCGGTTTAGCGGCGGTTTGTGGTCGTCGGGCAGGAGCAGGAAGTGCAGTCGCCGTGATGCGCAGGGGCTGGTCGGAGGCGTAAGCGACCTGCACAGGCCCGCCACGGCCCCGGCGGTAGGCGTACAGCCCGGCATTCTCGCCGCCGATGAGCATATGGTCTTCGGCAATAGTGGGGCTGGTGGTCAATGGCTCGCCAGTGAAATGCTCCCACAAGAGCTTGCCGGAGTTCAAATCCAGTGCCCGCACATAGCCGTCGCGGCAGGTTACATAGAGCTTGCGGTCGGCGACGATAGTCGGCGATGATAATACGGCGGCGGACAGAGATCGCTGCCACAGCTCCGAGCCGTCCGTGGCCGAGATGCCAAATACCTGGCCGTTTCTGGTGGCCACACACACCACGCTGGGGGTGATTGCAGGCGCGGCGACCACCGGCCCGGCGACAGTTGCAGTCCACTGGATGTGGCCGTCGGCGATGCTCAGGGCCCAGATGTTACCAGCGTAATTGCCCACGTAGGCGGTGGTGCGATATATTGCGGGCGCTGCGGTCAAGGGCGCGTCGGTATCAAGGCTCCACACCATCTCGCCAGTAGTCTCTGCGAAGGCATAGACTTTGCCGTCGGTGCTGGCACACAGTATTGCGCCGGCGCGGGAGGTGGCATTGATGTTCTCATCCAGCCCGGCCGGGATCGGATACAGGCCCTTGGAAGCGCCGGCTACAATCGCGCTTGCGGTCTTTCGCACCCAGCGGGGCTTGCCACTGCGGCTCTCGACGGCGTAGAAGCTGCCATCGGCGGAGCCGAAGAAAACGAGGCCAGTGTCGGTCAGCAGCGGGGAGCCGGTAATCGGCGCGTTCGTTTCAAAGCGCCAGACCAGGTGTCCGGCGGGGATCTCGCCGTTTAGGGGAGCCCTGATGCAAAACAACTCGCCGACCTGAGTGCCGAAGTAGATATGGCCCTCGGAAACCGCCGGCGCGGAAATAATCGGGGAGTTGGCCGGGAAACGCCACAGCCGCCTGCCGGTGTAAATGTCCAGGGCGTAGAGCCACTCGTCGTAGCTGCCTGCATAGACCACGCCGTCGAGCACTGCCGCGCCGGTACGGATGGGGCCCTCGGCCTTGTACGTCCAGGCCAGGTGCGCGGGGGGCGCAAAGTCCACACCGGTTGCCGAGGCGGACTGGGCATCGCCTCCACCACGCGGCCAACTGTGCTTTTCGTACCTGGGGAAGAAGGCGGTGCGGGTGGAAAGCAAGTGGCCCCGATCGAGGTCCCGGTACGCCAGCGCAGCGCAAGCGCCAAGACGTGCTACCGAACCGCCACTGCTGTGCCAGCGCGTGTCGGACGTGGGCTTGGTCACCCGCCGCAGCTTGACGCCCCACCCGATCGGCGTGGTCAGCATCATCCCGACCTGCCAGTCGCTGTCAACATTCTGCGCAAAAGCCCCAACGCCAAAATCTTTCATGAAGCGGTGGGCTGTGATACCATAGCCGAAATTGTCGTTGATCATGCCGACTGAGCCGCGCAGTAGTGCGTCATCGCTCAGAGGCGTGTCGTAGTTGAATAGCGCGGAGGTGGAGTTAGAACCACGGGCGTTGAAGAAATGGCTGGCAGTAACATTGGTGCGCAGGGTCAGGGGCATAGCGATGGCTGCGTCAACGCCGCCAAGAAGGTTGGCGTTGCCGGGGGGAGTGTGGAGGTTGAGATGCGGGACGGCAAAGAGTATCGGCTGAGGGGTGATGTTCTCCGTCTCCTGCGCGAACGCTACGCCGGCCAGAAGCAGAGATGTCAGAAAGCATACAGCAACACACAGAGACAAGACCCGTCGCATAGTAGGCCCTCCGAGCAGCGATATTGAGCTGCATAGCCATTTATAGCATTTTGGCACTAATCTTATACTATGTTCTACACGAAAAGTCAAATCGCGCTGAGAGGGCGGGTCCCGCGAGAGGCAACAGCAACGGAGCCGGGCAGGATGGCCGACCCAGGGGAAGATATATTGGAGCCCCGACCTGCGCAGAGGAGGAAGGAAGTAGGTCAAATGGAGCGCTGCGGGGAATAGGGAATGCGGATGTGGCAAAGATGAATGCGAAGATGAATGCGAAGAAGTTTGTGCAAATAGGAGCGGGCAATATCGGCCGGTCTTTTGTCGGTCAGTTGTTCGCCCGTGCCGGCTTTGAAGTCGTATTCCTTGACGTGGTGGCGGCCATCATCAGTGCCCTCAACCAACAGCGCAAGTATCGCGTGGAGATCAAGGATAGAGAGCCGGCCACCATCTGGGTCGAAGGCGTCAGGGGCGTGGATGGGCGCGACAGAGAGGTGGCCGCTGCTGAGCTGGCCGACTGCCGTCTGTGCGCCACGGCCGTCGGGCCCGCTGCGCTGCCCGCCATCTTTCCGACCATCGCTCTGGCCCTGCAAAAGCGCGTGGAAAATGGCCAACCGCCGCTGGATATCATCATCTGCGAGAATATGCGGGATGCGGCCGCCGCCTTCCGGGAAGGCCTCCAGGAGCACCTGCCGGCCGATTTTCCGCTGGCGCAAAGCGTCGGGCTGGTGGAGACCAGTATCGGCAAGATGGTGCCGATAATGAGCCAGGCGGACCGGGCGCGGGACCCGCTGCTGGTGTTTGCGGAGGCCTATAATACGCTCATCTGCGATGCACGCGGATTCAAAAACGAGATACCCGACGTGGCCGGGCTGGACCCCAAGCAGAACATGAAGGCGTATGTTGACCGCAAACTGTTTATTCACAACCTCGGCCACGCACTGTGCGCGTACCTGGGGCACGTCTATGAGCCGGCGCTGAAGTACACGTATGAGGCGGTGGAGCATGAGGTGCTGGGGCCGGCGATACGGGCCGGCATGTGGGAATCGGCGCAAGCGCTTATCCGCCAGTATCCCGACGAGTTCGATGAGACAAACCAGGCTGAGCACGTTGATGATCTGCTGTCACGGTTTGCCAACCGCGCGCTGGGAGATAGCCTGTATCGGGTAGGGCGCGATGTGCCAAGGAAACTCTCGCGAGAAGACCGGGTCACCGGGGCGATTATGTGCGCTCTGACCAACGGCATCGAGCCGAGGATGACCAGCCTGTGCGCCGCTGCAGGAATGCGGTTCCGGGCAACAGACGAGACCGGCAAGATGTACGGGCCAGACAGGCAATTCGCCCGAAAGGTCTGGCCTCAGGGGGTTGAGGTGGTCATGGAGCAGGTATGCGGCCTGAGCGGGGAAGATGAAACTGAGCAGGCCGCCCGGGACTGGATACGCCGGGCCGACGCGCGGCTGCACGAGGCCATGATGTCTGCAACACCACATTGGAAGCAGGTGCTGAGTTGAGCGAGCAGATGCAGATGCCGGAAGCAGTAGAAGCCAGGGGCGGCAGAATCTCGGTGCTGGCGACCGTGGGGCTTTTTATTTTCCTCAGCGGGGTGCTGGCATACGCTTACCCGCATTTTCTGCCCGGACCTCCCGAACAGGCAGTCAAGCGATTCCTGGTGGCTCACCAGGCTGGTACCTGGGACTATGTGCAATTGGCTATGGATGCCCCCATGCAGTTGGAGGCGGAATATGTGAGGGCTGCCAGTCGCTGCCGACTGGTCGGCTTCGAGGTCGCCGACAGCTTTCCGAAACGCCTGCGCTGGGCCTCGGGACGGCTGCAAGATGAAGAGACCCTGAAGATGCACGAATACTACGCGACCGGCAAGGACGACCGCACGGTCAGAGTGACAGTGGATTACGTATTGGAGCGGCGCGGCGGTGAGTGGTTCATCGAGCTCGATAGCATCGTGGGCGAGGGCGGGATCGAGAGATACCTCCACGCCCGGGGCGTGATGACAGTATATCCCTAGAGCACCTCCGTTGGCAGGAATCGGCGCGGCCACGAAGGAAGGTGCATCGAGCAACGCCTGAACGCTCAAGGCGGGAAGATGGGTAGCTGTCTATCTGAGGAGTGTAGCGAACTATGGCCAGTGTATCTGCGCCGCAGATGCGATTCGTTGTTACGGTTGACGATCCGGGTGGTCTGATCCAGGAGATTGCAACGCTGCAGCGAGTCGTGGATTTCTTCGGCGAAGAGGGCGCGCCTGCGAGCTTCTTCGTGATACCGCGTGGGGAGGGCGGCTGGCAGCTTGACCGGCAGGAAGAGTGGCTCGCCGTGGCGCAGCAGGCCGAGCAGCAAGGGCATGACTGCCAACTGCACGGACTCGACCACGCCGGTTACGAGTTCGGGCCGTATCCCGCCTTCATATTCGGCATGGGCGGACAGGACCCGAAGGAAAGGCTGCGTTTGGCCCGTGAGGAGGCCGGCCACCTGTGGCGGCGCGACCTGTATGTGGAGAAGCTGGAGACTGCGATTGAGATTTTCGAGAACGCCTTCGGGCGTAGGCCGCAGACATTGAGGACAGGTGCGCTTTCGCAAACCCCTGAACTCTACGACGCGGTGGCTGATGTGGGTATGCGCTACGTGTCAAACATGATCGTGAACCCGCGCGGGTGGGAATATATCGGCGGCAGGTACGACACCGACGTGGACTGGGACCCCGACGTCCCACCGACGCCGTATTACCTGAGGCAAGCCGTAATCAACCTGCCGATGATCAGCGAATATGCCTGGAAACTGACGCCGGAGAAGATAGATAAGCATTTGGCGCTCGCCATCGAAGACCTTGAGCGCGTTTATGCCGCCGACGGTGTATTCATCTTGATATGCCACGTCCAGGAGGTCGGTGCAGACCATCCCCATTCGCGCGTGCTGTTGCACAGGTTGCTGGAAGCGGCGCGGGAGGATTATCAAGTCACGTTTATGACGGTGCGGGAATTGATCGCCGACATCGAGAGTGGTGAGATGCCAGTTCTAGAGTATAAGCCCAGAATAACTGAGGGAGGGTATTACAGTGGGAATTGATAAGTTCGACGGTAAGGAGATCGAATATCTGAAAGAGGTGCTGGCCTCAGGGCGGCTGTCAGGTCAGGCCGACGGCTTCAAGGGGAAGGTGGAAGCGGCTTTCGCCGAGGCGTTCGGGGTCAAACATGCGATCGCAGGCAATGCGGCCATGTCGCTGCTGATAGCGTCGGTCTATGCTGCCGGGGCCGGCGCCGGTGACGAGGTGATGTGCGATCCGCTGGTGCAATTCCATGCGATAAGCGCCCTGTGGCAAAATGCGCGCCCGACGTGGGCGGATGTGTGCCCGGACACCTGGTTGATGGACCCCGAATCGGCGCGTGCCAACATCACGCCGCAGACCAAGGCGATCTGCTGCACGCACCTGTGGGGCCAGCCGTGCGAGGTTGATGCACTGCGCAAGGTCGCGGATGATGCCGGGGTTGTCCTCATCGAGGATTGCGCACACGCGATGTTCTTGCCCTACAAGGACAAGTACGTCGGCACCTGGGGGCATATCGGCGTGTTGAGTTTATGCCAGGGCAAGCACATGACCACCGGCGACGGGGGTATCGCGCTGACCGATGATGATGAACTCGACCGGCGTATCAGAAGCATCATAGCGTTCGGGGAGTCACCTCCGCATCTTGCGACGGTTTTCCGGATGACGGAAATGACGGCGGCGGTGGCACTGGTGCAACTGGAGAAGGTCAAGGGCTATATCGAGGAGTACAGGAAATCCTACGGCGTCCTGGAGGAGGTAGTTTCGGGTTGCGAATGGCTGCAATCGCGTGTGGTCAAGGACGGCTGCGGGAACTCACCGTATATCTTCTCGTGCCTGTTCCGGGGCGATGAGAAAGGGATCGAGTTGGAGGACTTCAAGCAGGCGCTGTTCGAAACCGGCGAGAACTTCAACATCGGCTTCACGCAGGTGCCGGCGTACAAGTACAAGCTGTTCACGCAGCCGATGGCCTATCAGAATAAGGGCTGCCCGCTGCACAACTGCCCGTATTACGAGGGCGACTACGAGTACAAGGACGGCCTGTGCCCGACCGCCGAGGAGATCCTGCCGCGACTTGTCAACACCAACTGCATGATTGCGGAGGACGATGCCAAACGTGTAGCCGATGCGCTGAGCCGGGCCATCGCTCAGGCCGAAGGTAAGTAACTGCACTCAACAGGGCAGACAGCTTATGGATGACTTGACGAAACTGTGTGACGAGAACAGCGATAGGATAATGGCTATCGTTGAGGAACTGCAGCCGGTTATGGCCCGGCAGGTCCGCGAGGAATTGGCGCGCAGGCACGGGCTGGAGGCGGAACTTGAGCAGGTAGTCAG
>JALGTY010000186.1 GCA_029821145.1 Candidatus Zipacnadia bacterium | reverse complement strand
GATGCGACATGGCTGCAGGCACGGTTCGACGAAGACCAGCCGCTCTATCGCAACTGCGCGCTGGACGAAGGGCAGTTTGAGCGGTTCTTGGCGGTGCTGGCGGAGGCCGGAAGCAACTTGCCTGAGGGCGTAAATATTGACAATGTATTGAGTCAGTACCTTCCCCTGGAGGTGAGCGCAGCGCAGAGCGATAGGCCTCTCACCGCCGGGCCGCTCAATCCGGCGGGTCTGAGGCGTCCGGGCAGTGAACGGCCGCCGTTCGCCGTCAGCCAACTGTGCCCGGAGAACGCGGAACATTCAGTTTATCGGGCGGTCAACATGCACACTGGCCTCTCGCCGCCTGACCAACAGCGCCTCTTCAGCAACATCAGCGGCCTTGAGCGGGCCGAGTTTGTCCGCTACGGCGCTTTGCACCGCGCGCTGTATGTCAATTCGCCGGCGCTGCTACAGCCGACGTATGAGCTCACCCGGCGCTCTGGTCTGTTCCTGGCCGGGGCCATCACGGGCTTGCAGGGCTACGCGGCAGTGACGGCCTCGGGCTGGCTTGCCGGCATCAACGCTGCTCGGTGCCTGCAGGGACAGCAGCTTGTACAGTTGCCTGCGGACTCGCTTTGCGGTGCTATGACGCGGTCGCTGGTCACGGCGGATGTGCAGACCTTCCGGCCACTATCCGTAAATTTCGGGATGCTGCCGGAAGGCGGGGATACCACCGACATCTCCAAGGAGCAGCGGCGGGCGGCGCGGGCGCAGAAGGCTCTCGACGCCCTCGACCGCTTCGTGGAGGAAAATGACCTATAGCCGGCGGAACTTCAGCCCATTCTGCCGACATTACTATACTCGCAGAACGCGCAGTGCTACAATATGCTGAAGGACGAGCTAGCATGTCTGCGGCATACGTTGACGCCTTTATGGCCTATATGACCGACGCACGTGGTGTATCTGCCAACACTGCCGAGGCGTATGCCCACGACGCGGTGCAGTTCATGGACTTTCTTGCTGCGATCTGGGGCGAGCAGCGCAGTGCCGACTTTGCCTCGGTTGACTACGGCGTCATTCGCGAGTATGTTGCTCACTTGCACCAGCAGAAGTACCAGAAGCGCTCGATTGCGCGCAAGCTCACCGCTTTGCGCAGCTTTTTCAAATTCCTGGTCGCCGAGGAGTTGGCCGGTGCCAATCCGGCGGCACTGGCGCGTCTGCCCAAGCTCGACCACGTCCTGCCCGAGTTTCTTTACCCGCAGGAGGTGGCCGCATTGCTGGCCGCTCCGGATGCAGATACCACTCTCGGGTGCCGCGACCGCGCAATCCTGGAGCTGTTTTACGCCACCGGGGTGCGCAGATCGGAACTGGTCGCTATCACGGTAGGCGATATTGATCTACAGCAACGGCAAATGCGTGTGTTGGGCAAGGGCGATAAGCAGCGCGAGGTGCTTTTCGGGGAACCGGCGGCACAGGCCTTGCAGGAGTATCTGGAGCGTGCTCGACCCCAGCTATTACGCAACCGCAGCGATGGCAAGCAGGAGGACATCTGTTTCTTGTCGAAGAGTGGCCGGGCATTGGACGCCTCATACATCTACAAGCTGGTGCACAAGTACATCCTGGAGGCCGGAGTCAGCACCGGCATTTCACCTCATGCTCTGCGCCACAGCTTCGCCACGCACATGCTCGATGGTGGGGCAGACCTGCGCACCATCCAGGAGCTGCTGGGCCATGTCAGCCTGCGCAGCACCGAGGTCTATACTCATGTCACCACCAAGCGCATGAAGGACGTTTACGCACAGACACATCCGCTCGCCAAAGGAGGCTCTGAGCAGGATGAGTAATACAGAGGACACAAAGACGCGCGGCACGACTGTCCTGGCGGTGCGTCGGGACGGCACGCTTGCAGTAGCCGGCGACGGCCAGGTCAGCATCGGTGAGATCGTCTTTAAGAACCGCGCATCGAAAGTACGACGCATGTACGATGACCGGGTGTTGACCGGGTATTCAGGAGCTGCAGCCGATGCTCTGGCGCTGTTCGAGCGCTTAGAGGGCAAGCTTGACGAATTCTCTGGAAATCTACCTCGTGCGTGTCATGAACTTGCGAAACAGTGGCGCACCGACAAGGTGCTGCGTCAGTTGCAGGCACTGCTCATTGTGGGGGACAAGGAGAACCTGCTGCTGATCTCCGGCACCGGCGATCTGCTGGTTCCGGACGACGACGTGATTGGCATCGGGTCCGGTGGGCCCTATGCCCAGGCCGCTGCGCTGGCGCTGCTCACCCACACTGACATGTCCGCAGAGCAGGTCGCCGAGGAAGCTGTCAAGATCGCTTCCACGCTTTGTATCTATACCAACGACCAGATTGTGGTGGAGGTGCTATCGTGAAGGACGCACTGACGCCACGAGAGACCGTGGAGCAGCTTGATAGGTTCATCGTCGGTCAGGACAAGGCCAAGCGCGCGGTCGCCATCGCGATACGCAATCGCGTGCGACGCCAAAACATACCCGAAGAGCTGCGCGACGAGGTCATACCCAAGAACATCCTCATGATCGGGCCTACCGGCGTCGGCAAGACCGAGATCGCCCGCCGCCTCTCAGCGCTGGTGAAGGCGCCCTTTCTGAAAGTCGAAGCCAGCAAGTTCACCGAGGTCGGCTATGTGGGCCGCGACGTTGAGTCAATAGTCCGCGATCTTGTTGATATCGGCTATCGCATGGTGGAGAGAGAGGCCTTTGCCGAGGTCGAAGACGAGGCCAGGAAACGCGCCGAGACACGCCTGCTCGATGCCCTGGCGCCCACGTCCTCGGAGCAGACTGGCCGGCCTTCGTGGCTTGGAGATCTGTTCAACGACACTGAAGATGCCCCGCCGGAGCCCGAACGCCAGGAGGCACAGTACGAGCTGGAACGCAAACAGCGCGACCAGGCACAACGGGTGCGGGAATTCACGCGCCAGCGGCTGGCCGCAGGCGAGCTCGAAGACCAGGCGATCGAGTTCGAGGTCGAGCAATCCCAGATGCAGAACCTGCAGATCTTCAGCGCGGCCGGCATGGAAGAGATGGGATTCGACATGCAAGATATGCTGGGCAGCCTGTTCCCGCGTCAGACGAGCACTAAGCGAACCACTGTCGCTGAAGCGCGGCCCGTCCTGATCCAACAGGAGGCGGAAAAGCTCATTGACACACAGGCCATTGCACGCGAGGCGGTGCGCCGCGTGGAGAACGATGGGATTGTCTTCCTCGATGAGCTGGACAAGATCGCGGGACGCGAAAGCGGTCATGGCCCTGACGTCTCACGGGAGGGCGTGCAGCGCGACATCCTGCCGATAGTTGAGGGCTGCACTGTGATGACCAAGTACGGGCCGGTATCCACCGACCATGTCCTGTTCATCGCTGCCGGTGCCTTTCACACCACCAAGCCCTCGGAGCTGATCCCCGAGCTGCAGGGGCGTTTGCCGATCCGCGTCGAACTCGACAGTCTGACGCAGGATGACTTCGAGCGGATTCTGCAAGAGCCGGAGAACTCACTGGTCAGGCAGTACACAGCGCTTTTGGAGACCGAGGGTGTGGAGATCGAGTTCACTGATGATGCAATTGCCGAAATTGCAAAGCTCTCCCAGCACGTCAACGAGCAGACGGAGAACATCGGCGCGCGACGGCTTTACACACTTGTGGAGCGCCTGCTGGAGGAGCTTTCATTTGTCGCGCCGGAGATAAGCGGCCAGCACATCACGATTGACGCGGAGTATGTCGCCTCGCAGCTTGCCGACCTGGTCGGGGACTCCGACATCAGCCGCTACATGCTCTAGACCCGGCCCAACAGCCCGCGTGCGACGGGCATCACAGGTACATTCCCGTGGGTCGGGCTTCCACTGTAGTTATGCAGATTTCTAATCGCAAGAGGAGTTTACAGCTTTGCAGGCGTATCCCATTACACGTTGTACTGCTGTTGGAAGGGCCGCGTCGAGCAGCGCACGGCTGTTGCGTGCGCTGGGAGGCCGGCCCACGCCGGGACGCTATCCTGGCGAGGTCTGCACACTCAAACGGCCAACGACAACGGCTGGGCCAGCCTTGGGAGCTTTGCTTTGCAAAGCTCACTGCGACAGGCCCTTCCATTACGACTAACGACGCCACACCGTCGCCCTATGGCTTGAATTGCCCAAGATTTGCATAAATACAGTTCCAGCCCGAGTCCGTGGGGCCGGAGGTGAGGGAAGATGTCCCGCACCTCTACTCCTCAGCCGCCACCATTCGCAGCACTTGCGCATCCTCCGGCCCGGGGAACGGCAGTTCAGGATTGACTATCTGCGCACTGCCCTCTTCCGCCCCCGGCCACCAGCCCATCCGGTTCAGCGCATACGGATACGCTATCTCAGCGAAGTTGTCGGGCTTGGTGTCGAAATTGACCGTGCCGGTGGCCTTGTTGACCTGCTCATTCGGGCAGTTGGTGAACTCGTTGTCCCAGGCCCAAACGTCATCCGACTCACCGCACACGTAGATGGCGCTATTGCAGTTGACGAATACGTTGCGATACACCCAGCCCTGATTGCCACGCAGACAGGCCCCGGACGACATCATCCCGTTCTTCATCTCCACGTAGTTGTCGTGGGCGTAGAGCCACGAGCAACCGGAATGGACGTCAATTTCGTGCGAGGTCACTTGCTTCCAGCCGGTCTCAGGCACCGCTTTGGTATCCTTTACGAAGCGATTGAAGCGGCAGGTGTAAGAGGCCATCGTATTTCTGCCACCGGCCACGCCGTGGCGATGGTTCTCGAAGTTGTTGTCCTCGATGTAGCACTCCTTGGTAGCGCAGGGCACCACACCATAACCGTAGCCGTAGCGGAAGTTTTTCTGGAAGAAGCAGTGGTCAAAGCACACCGTCTTCTCACCGCGCACGATGATGCCTGCATGGCCAAAGAGCTCGATTGTGCAGTGATCCACGCGGACGTTCTCGCAGTCGTTGAGGTCTATCGCCCGCGCCATCACGTTGTCCTTGCGCCCGACATCTTCGGGCTTCTCCACATACTTCGCGTTGGTGTAGCCGCGAAATTCCGTCTCCGGCCAGCCCCGGAACAGCAGGCGCGTTATCCGCACATCCTTCCTGCCGGTCAGCACGAACATCGCCTTTGCCGGATACCAGGTTGCCTTGAGGATGGTCTCACTGCCATCACCATACATCGTCAGGTTATCACACGGCACTGTGACCTGGTTATTGATCATGTAGGTTCCGGCGGGTATGTAAACCACGCCGCCATCTTCGCCCAGGGAGTCGAGCGCCGCCTGAATTGAGGTATCATCCAGTGGTCCTTGTACAGTGACATCGGGCTCCGGCAGTTTCTCGACCGCGCAGTATATCCTCAGGTCGAGCACCTCCACCGGCTTCCCCTCCGCGTACAGGCGCACCGTCCGCAGCATTGAGATGGGATGGGCGAGTTGCGCCATGTCAACGCTGATGTCCGTCTCCTGACCGGTCGGCGGCTCGACGACCTCACTGCGGTGCTCCCGGTTGAGGATGTCCACCAGTGCCAGCTCCACGCGGCAGCTACCTGTCGCCTTGACAGTAGCCGTGACCTTCACATAATCGCGCGGCGTTCTTTCCAGCTCCCCCGGCGGAAGCAGGTTGAAGCCCTGTTTCTGGTGGGGCCTGAGCGCTAACGGCGTGAACTCTGTGGCCTCGTATTCGACCACAGTGGCCGCTGCTGGAGGCGGCCCGTCGGCAGTGCAACTGTGAGCGCACAGCAACACTACGGCTGACAGAACCATGGGTACGAACATCCCGACTCGCATCATCATAGCAGTTGCCCCTTTCGTAGCGCGATCCGGGGGACAGTCCCTGAAGGGACAGTCCCCCTAGACCAGTCGCCTACTACGAGGGGACTGTCCCTTCAGGGACTGTCCCCGCACGGTATTCCAAACAAACAGCAGCGTCAAGAGGGGTCCGAGAGCATCTCATTCTTCGGCATCCACCAGGCGGAGGACCTGTGCATCCGCTGGCCCGGGGAACTGGGTTTCGGCCTTGACTATCTGCGCGACTCCCTCTTTGGCCCCCGGCCACCAGCCCATCCGGCTCAACTTATACGGATAGGGTATCTCTTCGAAGTTATCCGGCTTCTGGTCGAAGTAGATATCGCCCTGCGCCTTTGAGGCGTGAAGAGCATGCTCGGTCAGCGAGACATTGTCCCAGGTCCAGACATCGTCGGAATTGCCGGAGCAGTAGATGCCGGGTGAGCAGTTCTCAAAGACGTTGCGGTAGAGCCACCCCTGGTTGCCTCGCATGTGGGCGGCCGCACCCATGACCGCGTCGTACATCGCCACATAGTTGTCATGGGCATAAATCCATCCGCATTTGGCGTGGGCGTCAATCTCGTGGGCCCGCAGTTGGTTGATGCCCTTTGCGCTCTGGTTCCATGAAGGGAAGACCTTGGCGTACTTGACCAGGCGATTGAAACGAGCAATGTACGATGCACCGCCTGCATTGCCCGCGATGCCGTGGCGATGGTTTTCGAAGTTGTTGTCCTCGATGTACAGTTCCTTAGTGCCGGGCGTAGCCACGCCGTAACCCAGCCCATACCGGAAGTTCGCGTCCAAGAAGCAGTGGTCCACCAGGTTGTCGGTGCCACCGTAATGGATGATACCGGCGTGCCCGAAAAACGCG
>JALGTY010000601.1 GCA_029821145.1 Candidatus Zipacnadia bacterium | reverse complement strand
TTTTGATCATAGTGACAATTTCAACAGCCATTCGCCGACTCTCGACATGTACAAGCGCATGTTGGCGGCGTGGCGCGGAAGCCCAAATACCCGCGAACTCACCGAGGAAGACCTGAGGCGCACCGTAGCGGCCAGGGCGGCGCCCGAAGAGCCGAGCGCCGGCGGCCCAGTGGTTAGCGGCACACCGTATCTGTCGGACCCCGAACACGACAACCGGCCACGCTAGACAACAACCCTGCACCATGAACACCGCTTACAATCACACCTCGCGCCTAATAGGGTGTGGCTCTTTGCTGTCGCCTCAGCGTGCTGTCAGATCGCCGCGAGTGAGCGCGTCGGGCTTGGCTGGGGCCTGTTGTACTGTGTCTCATCAAAACGCTAAAAGGTGGTGAGCTTGGCGTCATCTTGTGCGTAGTTAACATAATTGGCATTATAATAATATCCGCGCCGTTCAAGCCAAGACCCCACAATTACCCCGATCCCGGCCAACTTGCCTCTCTGCCCCGTTCACGGGCCTCCCTCCGCAAGTAGATCCAGCGCCGTCTGCACTAATGTCCCGAAGGCCGTGGGCGCCGTGCGACACACGGACGCCTCATAGCCGCCAGCATAGGCCTCTGGTGGCAATATGTATGAAGGCGTGTAGTCGCAGTTCTCCACTACCAGGATGTTCTCGTGACCATGTTTGGCATACAGACAGTACGCCATCTCCACGAAACACTCCCCAGGGTAGAAAACCACGGCTTTGTCGCCGAGCTGCAGCAGACAGACCTCGGTCGGAATCCTGTCGGCGACGGCGACCTGCGCCATCATCAGGAGACCAAGCGGGCGGCGGAATTTCCCACCCGGCGCTTTCTCGCCGCGTGTATTGATCTCTTTATGCTCGGCGATAAGCGCCTCGACCTCAGTCTCAAGCTCCGATGCACTCTTCAATGCCTCGCGAAGCTGCAATTCCACCGCGCTGCAGCGCCACGATATTCGGCCTGCATCTAGCGGCTGTGCACTCTCGTAGGCCACCTGGGCGGCGGTAGCGAGACGATATCCCAGCGTCATCACATCTTGCTTGCGGCTTTTGAGGCCCGCATACTTGCCTGGGTTAATATTGCCGCAGGCACCCGTCATATAGATACTCGAACANNNNTACTCCGCAGATATCAGCGGTGATGTACGGGCCCTCATCCCCGCCGGCGACAGAGGGGTGGCAACAGTAGCTCACCAGCGCGACAGGCGCTCCCTCTTCCCTATCGAAGCGGATCACGCGGACGCAGGGGTCTATGTTGCCCTCCGGATAACGGCCTGCAGTGCCGGCTCCCCGGCTGGCCCGCATGGTGATTTGCCCGTCAGGCTCCACCATGCGCCGATTTGAAGCCACTCTGTCCACTCTCGCCATCCCCCAGGCTGCAGTAGCCGGTTTCAGGTCAGCCACAGCCGTCTCTGCTGCTGTCACCCACGCTCCCTGCAGCCGTTCCCAGTAGGCCGGATCGTAGGCATTCAGGCCTCTTTGTCGCAGGTATTCTCCATATTGTATGCGTACGCACGGCGATTCATGAGTGTGGGTGCAGTGGATGACAACACGGTCTGCCGCGACCCCAGTTTTCTTAGCGACGAGGCTCCGCAGCTTCAGCGTTTCCGGCCTGGTCAGCCCGATGACATCTGCAGCCGTCAGAACGACCCTTTCATCGCCGTACTCAACCGCGACCGCTATCACCGAAATCGGGTCGAATATCTCCTCGCACTCGTCATCAACGCCCAGAGCGCACGGAATGCCGAGCTTTGGTGTTATATCTATTTCGCCATAGCCGATTCTCACCGGCATCACCTCTCTCCTGGGTAGATTACCCGTGCCGTGCAGCCTTTCCTGCTTTGCTTGTGGCTCCGCGGCAAAGTGTGATAACATGGTCGGGAATGAAAATGCAGAAAGCGAGGTCCGTGCTTACAACGATGGCCGGACCAAGGCTGCTGGTTTGCGCGGCTTTGGTGCTCGCAATACCCGTGTCGGCGGCGGAAACGACACCATGCCTGCTGGTGAGTGGGGTCTCTTTCGTGCCGGTGACTTTGCTACCCGATGGCCTCCAGGCGAAAGTCGTTGAGCGGACACCGACCATCCGGATCGAGGGGCTAAGGCTGGTACCTGTGCGGCATCTTGCGATGTCGAACGGCGCGCAGCTCAAGTGGAACTCCG
>JALGTY010000185.1 GCA_029821145.1 Candidatus Zipacnadia bacterium | reverse complement strand
TGGAGCGCGAAATTGTAAGCTCCCGCATCAACAGTAGGACAACGCATAAAGCATAGCCGGTCGTCTTTTGAGGTCGCAACTCGTACAAAGGGTGAGTTAGATGAAATGCGTGACAGACTTAGTGATGATAGTCTTGCTTGGCTCCATGATCATCTTGGCCTGCGCTCAGCAGGCACAATATCCCAGAGATGCCGGCAACGGCTTCAAGGACTACGGCGTGGCCGCCCCGGCGCAAGAAAGCCGTGGTGTTGTCGCCTGCAAGGATGACAACGACCATTATCTGGTGCTGGGTAACACAATGGACTTCCTCCTCGTCACCGATATTGATAGCGAAGAGACCACCCAATACTTCATGCCTGAAGGCGTCCCCGGCTCCTATCCTTACGGCTCGATAATGGCTAGTAACGGCAAGTTCTATATATGTCACGGCGCGACTTTCATGGAGTTCGATCCCACGGCTCGCGACTGGACCTTCCATGAGGTGCCGGAGGGCAGGGATGGTTGCTATATTGGGTTCACAGAAGGACCCGACGGGGTGATCTGGGCCGGCGGATGCCCGAATACCCGCCTGGTCTCATTCAACCCGGAAACACGAGAATTGAAAGACCACGGTCAGATGGACGAAGCCGAGAAATATCTCAACTCCCTTGCCGTGGACAGTTCGGGCTGGGTCTATGGCGGCATCGGTACGGCCAGGTGCAATATCGTCGCCTGCAACCCGGCGACCGACGAGATGGTACAGCTCATGGACGAAGCGGATCGCAAGCACGGCACGGCCTCCGTGTACCCCTCTGAAGATGGCAAAGTGTACGCCAGCCACGGCGGGCAGTATTATCGCTGCTTCGAGGGCAATATTGAAAAGATCGCCAAAGAAGAAGCTGGAAAATCAAAACATGTCGGCAATATCGGCTGGGGCAATACGAGATTCAGCCTGCCCGACGGCCGCAGAGTAAGCGCCTATTCAATGCCCGACCGCTACATGAAGATCAGCAACCCCGAGACCAAAGAGACCAAGACGATTACCTTCGACTATAGGAGCGTCGGCGCAAGCATCACCAGCCTTGCCGCCGGCCCCAACGATAGGATTTACGGCTCCTCGTGCCATCCGATGCACTATTTCACTTACGACCCGGCCACTGACGAGCTCGCCGACCACGGCGGCGTGCCTAGTATTGGTGGCGGCAACTTCTGCGCCATCACCAGTCAGGACAACTACGTCATAGGCGCCGAGTACGCCGGTGGCAGGCTCTGGCTGTGCGATCCCGCAAAGCCCTGGAACCCAACAGGTGACGGCGTGGAATTTGGCATGTCCTCGGACAAGCTATTGGCAGCAGCCGAAATGGAAGACGGCCAGGTCGTCCACTACACTCCCGACAATACCACCCAGGTGCGAGGCAACAAGATCGGCGCTGAGGCTCATTTCAAACTCACCGCACCCACCGACGGCAACTACTATCTCTACATCATCCCCTACGAATGCCCACTCTATTGCACGGCGCAGTTCCTCTTCGACGGCAAGAAGATTGGGGAGCCCTACGTGGGCACCAGCTCGACGTACAACGTCGGGAAAATGCAGAGCTTTGGACCGATGGACCTCAAGGCCGGAGAGCACCGCCTGACGGTAGAGATCGTGGGGTCGGAAAGCACCTATGAGAAGTACCGGACGACGCACCTGTGGTTTGGGATGTCTGCTATCGAGTTCGGCCAGGCGCAACTGGATGCCTCCATAGTTGGTTATGTGCGCAATCCGCGTGTCCTGGCCCAGTGGCACACGGACATCTGCCGGCCGCGCACTGCCCTTGCGCATCCTGACGGCAAGACCGTCATGATGGCCGGATTCGCCGGTTACGGTCTCTGCGGCGGCGGCATCGGCATGTACAACCTTGAGACCGGGGAAGAACTGCTCCTTACCGCCGAGGAAGACCTCCTCCCCGGCCACAGCACCATCACCCTCAAGGCCCTGCCCAACGGCGACCTCGTCGGGGGGACCTCTGTCGGCGCGCCCGGCGGCGGCCACACCACTGCCACCGAGGCGGAGTTGTATATTCTCGACTGGAAGACCAAAAAGGTAGCCTTCCGGATGGTGCCGGTGCCGGGTGATGGCAACATCATCAGCATCCAGGTCGGCCCTGACGGCCTGGTCTATGGCCTGTCCGGCGGCTCCACCTTCTTCGTCTTCGATCCCGAAAAAGAGGAAGTGGTCCACAGCGAGAGCTTCTCGGAGTACGGTGGTGTGCCGCGCCATGCTTTGCACGTGGGACCGGACGACAACCTCTACGCTCTGATGAGCAAGGCGATTGTGAGGATAGCCGTGGGCACCTTCGAGCACGAGAAGTTGGCCGACACGCCGGTAGGTATAAGTGGCGGCGGGGCGCTGCATAAGGGCGTGCTTTACTACGCCTGTGATACACACTTCTGGAGCTATGATGTGCCCGGTCTGGACTAACTCATCAGGTCGCACGCGGCAGAAGAACATGTCTCACGCGATCAGCCCTATTTCGATGTCACTGTTGTTCCTGTTGGTTGTCTGCTCCGGGTTGCAGGGGCAGCATGACGAGGCGCATCTGACCGTTGACGCCAATCAGGTGCGCTACCGGCTCGACGGCTTTGGCGGGAACTACTGCTTTGGCATTGAGTCACCCGTAACTCAGTACACGCTCAACAATCTTCGGATCGCCTGGGCCCGCACCGAGATGAGCTTGAATGACTGGGAGCCTAAGAACGATAACGTCTCACCGGATGCCACAAACTGGGAGTATCTTGAAAGCCAGGACCAGCCGGGCTCCAAATTGCGAGCCGAGTTTCTTCTTGCGAAACAGATACAGAACATGGGCATCCCTTATGCCATAAGCGTCTGGTGGCTCCCCGAGTGGCTGTACGCCGAGCCGGGCAAGCCGCCGAATACCCACCGCCGACGCATCCATCCTGACAAGTGGCCCGAGCTACTTGAATGTATGGGTTCGTATCTGCTGTATGCCCGCCGCCAGTACGGTGTCGAGCCGGATCTGTTTTCATTCAACGAGCCTAACATCGGCGTAATGGTGCTTTTTTCAGCCCAGCAGCATTGCCAGGCGATCAAGCGCATTGGCGCTCACGTGGCGAGCCTCGGCCTCAAGACGAAGATGCTTCTGGCGGACGCTACCGGCCCGCGCGGGACACACGCGTATGCGCACGTGGCGGCTGGGGATCCCGAGGCGATGCAGTATGTGGCCGCTGTTGGTTTTCATTCCTGGAGCGGGGCCAGTCCCCAGCAGTACGCAGCCTGGGCCGATCTCGCCGAAGGCCTCAACCTGCCGCTGCTGGTCACCGAGTTAGGAGTGGACCCTCATGCCTGGCGCACCCGGTCCTTTGAGACCTTCGATTACGCCATGCGCGAGCTGCGGATGTACCAGGAGCTGCTGCTTTACGCTCGACCGCAGGCGACGATGCAGTGGGAGTTCACCTCCGACTACAGCATCCTGAAAGAGGAAGATGACGAGGCGGGCCAGACCAAGCTGGTGCCTACTGTCCGCTTCAACTTCATAAGGCACTTCTGCAATCTTACGCCGCCGGGGGCCGATGCGCTGACCACAACCTCCGATGCTTCGGAGGTGCTCTTCACAGCCTTTGCTGGGCTGGCGGATACTGGTCGCGTCCATACCCTCCACATCGCCAACTTCGGCGACGAACGTGCCGTGACCATCTCCGGCTTACCCGCAGATGCCACGCAATTTCGCGCCATCCGCACCAGTCAACACGAGGGCTTCAGAGAGCTTGAACCCGTGCCGGCGCATGACCGGACTATTCGGGTGGAACTAGCCGCACGCTCGCTGCTCACACTGACAACGATGCCGGCGGAAGGCGACCAAGCCAGGTGAGACACGTCATCAATCAGCGGTTACCACTGAAAGGGTGAAGCAACATGACATCATGGGCAAACTTACTGGCATCAATTCTGGCCTGCGTCCTCGTTGTGTCCGTCTCGGCGCAAGATGCCAAGCAGGACGAGAGGTTCATTGACCACGGCGTTCCGGTACCTTTGGCCGAATGCCGTGGCGTCTATGGCGCGCAGGATGAGAACGGCCACAGCCTCGTCATTGTCGGAAGTCTCGACCAGTCCCCCAGTGGCTGGATACTGGTCACCGACGTTGATACCGGCGAAACGCAGCAGATATACACGCCTGAGGGGGTACCTAACTCCCCGCCCTATGGCTCGCTGGTGGCCAGTAACGGCAAGTTCTACACCAGTCAGGACGGCATATTTCTGGAGTTTGACCCGACCTCGCGCGAGTGGACTTTCCATGGCCGCGCGCCCGGCGTTGGCGCTATGATGTGTATCGCCGAAGCTCCCGACGGCACGATATGGGCAGGCAGCGTCTATCACGCCAATCTGACCTCCTTTGACCCAAAAACAAAAGAGATCAAAGACCACGGGAGCATGGATGACCAGAAATATCTCTCCTATCTCGGCTTTGATGACGCCGGCTGGGTCTATTGCGGCATCGGCACTGCCAAATGCAACATCATAGCCTATCACTCGGAAACCGGCGAAAAGCGCCAGCTCATTCCCGAGGAGCAGCGCAGGGTCGAGAGCGGGCGTGTCTGGCGAGGCGCCGACGGCAAGCTCTACGGCACTGCGCCGCTCAAGGACGGCACCGTGTATTATCTGCTCGACAACGGCGAAAAGACCCTTGTTGACAAAGCTGACCTGCCGGCTCGGGCCATACCACGCGGCTCGAAGCCGCAACTGCCCGACGGTCGTCTCGTCAATACCTTCGATATGCTCGAAAAGTACATGGAGATTTACGACCCCGAAACCGGGCTGACCAAGCGCATCGAATTCGACTATGAATCCGAGGGCAGCATGATACGCGTTCTGACGCATGGGCCGGACGGGAAAATCTACGCCAACTCCTCTCACCCTTCCCGCTTCATCTCCTACGACCCCGAGACGGATAAGTTGAAGTATTACCCGGGCGCGATCGCGCTCAAGGGCATGGATACTCAGGGCAAGTACGTCTTCGGCGGCATGTACACGGGCGGCAGCCTCCACGTATTCGACACCACCAAGCCAGTCAACCTGGTCCCCGAACCGCCCAAGCTCACAGGCGGCCTCTCTCCTGCCCAGCTTCTCGAAGTAGGCGAGACCGAGGAAGGCGAGCTCTTCCTGCACGAAGACCGCGATGTATTGATGTTCAGGGCCGACGACTACGCCGGCAAAGCTCATTTCAAGGTCACGGTGCCAGAGGACGGCCAGTATTATGTCCTCGCCGCCATGTGGCAATCGCCCGGCTACTGCTATGTGCGCTTTCTGCTGGATGGCGAAAAGATCAGCGAGGATACCCAGTGCAGGAGTTCAGTTCTCCAGGTCGCGCCGATAATAACCCTCGGCCCCTTGGACCTCAAAGCCGGCGAGCACACGTTGACGATGCAGAGCATCAAGGGCAAGAGATCGAAGCACCCGCTGCTCGCCCTCAGTGGCGTAAGACTGACCCGCGAGGACCCCGAGGAAGTGATAAGCAAGCCCCAGGAGAAGAACCCGCGACGCGTCATTGACCATTCCAGGCCCGACGTCAACGTGCCCTGGGGAGCTTTTGCCCACCCGGATGGAAAGCACATTCTCATCGCCGGCCTGCCCGGCTACGGCCGCGTCGGTGGCGGCATGGACATCTACAACCTGGAGACCGGCGAGACGCTGAAATTCACCCACGAGGACCTCATCGAATACCACAGCACCATCCCGATGCAGGCCCTGCCCAATGGTGACATAATCGCTGGGACCACCGTCTCGGGCACCCACGGCGGCAAAGCTGTCGAAAAAGACGCTGTCATCTGGGTCCTGGACTGGCAGACCAAGAAGGTCAAGTGGCAAACGGTGCCGATACCCGGAATGGGCGCGATTGGCCGCATGAAGATGGGCCCTGATGGCAAGCTCTATTGCATGGGCTCCGATTCGATATTCTTCGTCTTCGATCCCGAAAGCAGAGAAGTTGTGCACCAGGAAAGCCTTGAAGAGTACGGTGGCGTGCCCGTCAACGGCATGGAGCGCGGCCCCGATGACAATATCTATGTCGTGCTCAGCAAGGCGATAGTGAAGATCACACCGGGCACGTATGAAGTTGAGAAGATCGCTGACGCCCCGGGTGGCATCAGCGCCGGCATCGGCATTATCGGCGGCCGCATCTATTTCGCGATAGGCTCGCACCTGTGGAGCATAAAGCTGTAATGGCTCGCATAGCTACATAACGAAGGGAGAAGGACAATGCTAGAAGCAGGCAATTTCGAGCACGGGGTGGTAGCTTCCCGTCCGGATCAGATGTACGGCTGGCCCGGTATCACCCGCGTCGAGGGCGACCATATCCTGGTCAGCGCCTCGGAGCGCAAGTACCACGCTGATCCCATCGGAAGAGAGGTGGTCATCCACTCATACGATGGCGGCAAAACCTGGGAACTGCCCCAGGAGGTCTTCAATGGCGAACTCGACGACCGTGACGCCAACCTCCTGACCATGGCTGATGGCACCATCGTTCTCACCTGGTTCACGTCCATCGCCTTTCTCAAATGGCTCGAGGATGACGCGTGCCCGGAGCCGTGGCGAGAGCGCTGGCTGGCCCGCGTGGCGCGCCAGGGCATCACCGAGGACACCCCTGTGGGCGGCTGGCTCATCCGCTCC
>JALGTY010000184.1 GCA_029821145.1 Candidatus Zipacnadia bacterium | reverse complement strand
TACTGCTTCGCAGCAGAGGAAGCGCGAAAGTTCGGTCAGCCCAAGCTTCTGGCTTGGGCTGCTCGCTGTGCTTATCATGGCGTGCTCGGTGGTCAACGTCGGACAGGGCCGGGCAATCGGAATCCTCAGCGGGATTACGGTACTCGCCCTGATCGTCACGCGGACGCCCCTGCGGCGACTTTCACGCCTGCTGCCGCTTGTCTCCTTCAGCATATTCTGCTTCCTGCTGCTGCTTATTGTCCCTGTTGACCCTGATATGGAGACGGTGCAGTTGCCCTACTGGGGGAAACGCATCCCGCTGCAGGGAAGCTGGTTCCTGGTGGCGCTTGTGGTCAAGTCAACTCTCATCGTGCTGCTGACGACCGCGTTTGCAGAGCGGCTGAGCCAGCGGGACCTGTTGGCCGGCCTGACCGGGCTGGGCCTGCCGCCGAAGCTAGTCAGTCTCTGCTACCTGATAGTTAAAGGGGTACACTCTCTGGCCGCAGAAATCAGTCGCCTGGCCCGTGCGCGCGATGCCCGAGGACGCCCGCGAGGCTTGAGAGCGGCTAAAGTTGTTGCTGGGATGGCACAGGTGCTGATGATTCGCCTGGGACGGCGCGCCGAGACCCAGGCCTTCGCGCTGTGTGCCCGTGGGTATGCCGGGCGCCTGGCCCTCTGTCAATGGCGCTACATATCGGTGCTCGAAGTTGCAACACTTGCCGTTTGCCTGGTGGCACTAGCATGGTTGACACTGCTCTAGACATTGAAGTCGAGGACCTGACGTTTCATTACCCCGATGGCACCCTGGCCCTGGAGGGCGTGAGCCTCCGCGTACCCCAAGGGGGCCGGATGGCGCTTATTGGCCCCAACGGCGCCGGCAAATCCACCCTGATGCTGCACCTCAACGGCCTGCTGCGGGGCCAGGGCACGATCAAGGTGCTGGGGCAGGAACTGGTAGAGAGAAACATCGGCAACATCCGCCGCCACGTCGGCCTGGTGTTCCAGAACCCGGACGACCAGTTGTTCATGCCCAGCGTGTTCGATGAGGTGGCGTTTGCGGCAGTCAACGCCGGCTACGACACAGAAGAGGTGCGGCGAAGAGTCAGCAAGGCTCTGGACACCGTCGGCATGAGCGGGTACGAGGACAAACACCCGACCAACCTCAGCCTCGGTCAGAAAAAGCGCATTTCCATTGCCTCAGTGCTGGTGACAGATAATCGGATACTTGTGCTGGACGAGGCGTCGGCAGGCCTCGACCCGGCCGGCCGCCGAGCCATCATCGCCCTGCTTGATTCCCTGAATTCAACCCTCATCATCGCCACCCACGACCTGGACCTGGTGCGGCAGTTGTGCCGCGAGGCGGTGGTGCTGAAGGAGGGGAAAGTTGTGCGGACGGGCCCGACGGCGGAGATCCTGGGTGATGCCGAGTTCCTCCGGTCGTGCGGATTGTAGGGCCTACCTCGTGTCGTGCCTCCCCTTTCCGTGGTCTGATCTGGTGTTGAAAATCGGGTTTACAAGAGGGAAAACTGCCTGGCTGCGGCGAAATGGTTAGTGGCGGACGGAGTCGGGCTGGAAGCCCGACCCACGGTACAATGATAGGGATGCGCGAGTTGCGCAATCGAGGAGGGATTAGTCAAGATGAAAAAGCCTGGGATGCTATTAGCGCTTCTGAGCCTGATTTTGGCGCAAAGCTGTGTGTCGGCGTTACAAGTCGGAGTCTATACTCGCTCGACAGGTGCCGGGGCTGTGATTGAGGCGCTCGGCCAGCAGGACGGTATTACCGTAGTCGAGTTGGAAAGCCTGGATCTGCCGTCGCTGGTGCAGTGCGACGTGATAGTGCTTGAGAGCATGAAGGGCCTGGGCGGCGGGAATGAAAAATGGCGGGATGCTATCCGCACTTATGCCGCCGCTGGCGGCGGAGTGGTGCTGGAACACGACTCGGTGGGCTTCCGTGGCTGGGATGATGCGACGCGGCTGTTTCCGGAGATCATCGCCCTGGGCATTGACCGCTCTCAGACGATGACGGTAAGAGTGGTCGCCGAGCATCCGGTCGCCGCCGGGCTGCCGGCGGAGTTCAAGCACGCCTACAACGACCACATCATGATGCAGGTGGGGCCAGAGGGCGAGACCATCATCGCTGATGCCGACGGCATGGCAACCACGATAGTCGGAAGCTATGGCAAGGGGCGTGTTGTGGGCAACGGGATGATCAGCGGCTACGGCATTGATGAGACCGGGGCGGCCAAGCAGATGCCACCCACAGGAGAGCAACTGAAGCTGCTGCTGAACACTATCAAATGGGCCGGTGAGGCGCAGTTGTCGGCACTGAAGCCGGGAGAAGTAATTGCGCGGATGGCCGAGGCTCTGGAGGCGGAGCTGGCTGCAAAAGCTCCGGCACCGCCGCCGTACACCGACTGGTATCCCAAGACAGCGATGCAGGAAGCGGGCTACCAGAAGCAGCCGCTGGCGGAACTCAGCGGCCGAGCATGGCAGTGGTGGACGCTCAAACCGGGCTACAGCAATGAAATGATACACCGGCACGTGCAGCACATGAGGCGGACCGGGGTTACCGATATCATCTACCTCGGCCAGTCGGGGCTTCAACTGGGCTATTTGAGCGATATCCCTGATGCCAAACGCAAGTCGTGGGTGGGCCGCTACAAGGGCCGCGACCCGCTGCAACTCGTCTGCCAGGCGGCAAAGGCCGAGGGGCTGCGAGTGTGGCTGGGGATGCACAGCGGCGACTACGGTGAGGGGATGGTTTGCGTTGACCACAAGGGCCAACCGTATATGTACGGCAGCCACCCAATTGACGATGTGCGCAGCCCCAAACTACGTGAATTCCTGAGGCAAGTGCTCACAGAAGTAAAGCAGAAGTACGACCTGGCCGGCTTCTACTATGACGAGCTATTCTTCAACTACCCCGACAAGTGCGGTGACGACTTCGACGACTTTTCGCAGTGGTGCGAGGCACAATTCGGCGAAAGACCGGATAAGTCGCTGCTTGACAAGTTAGAAGCGGGCGTCCGGTGGCACGATCCGGAGGATGTCTGGTGGCGGCGGCTGATGCTGTACAAGGCTCGCAACAACGCCGACTTCATGAAATTCCTGGCCGATACAGCGCACGGGCTGGGCATGGGAGCTATCGGCGAACTGCGGCCCTGTGCAAAATACGCCAACGGTGCAACCTACGCCATGGACAACCCGGCGCTGGTCAGAGCCGGCTGCGACCGGTACTATGTGGCGGCGTGGTGCGAGGCGGCGATGGTGTATCCGAACGGCTGCTCGGGGCAGCATCACGGCGGGCCGTTTGGGTACTATAACACCCACAACCTGCGGGGCAGGCCTACGTTCAACTTCGTGTACTACCACATTGAGCACCCCATTGCCTGGGGCACTCCGGAGCATCCCGAGCGACTGCGGGAGATGCTGCGCGACTGCCGCGAATGGGACGGGGCGAAGTCGCTGACGCGGGCGGCGCTGCTCACATACCAGTATGGTATCATGCTGCAGAATGCCGATCCACGACCAATTGAAAAGCTTGAGGCCAACCTGCTCTACCGACTGGGGCGCTACCAGGATGTTGACCGTCTGGAAACTGAAGACACTCGCTACTACGAGAACTACCGGGTGCTCATCGCTCCGCCTCTGAGCATTCAGGGACACGGCCAGGAGGTTTTTGCGGCAATAGAGGAATTCGTATCCAACGGTGGCACAGTCATCTCGCTGGGCGGGAGTTGGATCCAGTCGCTGCGCGACTTTACCCGACAAGCGGATGTGACTGCCAGGTTCCTCGGCGGAGATTACAAAGGTGAGCCGCGGCCGGTGGACATCGTAATCGTCGGCGAGGATAGTAAGGTTACCATCGCGCCGCAAGAACCAATCCCCTTTGTGCCCGCTGAGGGTACAGAGGTGCTGGCCAGCTTCACCGATGGCACGCCTGCGGTTACGGCAAAGACCATCGGCAAAGGCAAGGTCATCGGGGTTCACTGTGATGTCCTGTCAGAGGTCGCCGCCGACGGAGGGGACCTTGAGGGGCTCCTGGCCGATCTGATCTCCGAATTCAGCCAGCCGGAGATCAAAGTCCTGGATGCCGGAGCCGAGATCAAAACCACCCTGCAGAAGAACAACTGGGTGGCTGTGTCACTGTTCGAGCGCGAGACCCCGGCATCATTGAGAATCAGTGTCGACATCGAAAAGCTGGGCCTGAATGCTGACGGATACCGGGTGCTGCTCTATGGGCGCTCCCGGGAGCTGCTCAAGCCGACGGGAATATTCCACCCCAGCACCTGGACCGCGGAGGACCTCAAGCAGGGCCTGGAACTGACCATCCCCACTGCCGGCACCAAGCACTGGGACCTGCCTGAAGACCTGGAGCTGTCACTGCTGCCGGAGTGGGACCAGGGCTACCTAGGGACTCTTGTGCCGAAATGGTGGGCCGGCCACCGGGGACTGCGCGAATGCAGCTTCGAGGTGCTGGTTATCACGCCCCATGACGAACTGACGATAGGTGGGGAGAAGGCGGTAGTGGGACAATGAGGGGATTGATGACACGTCGAGTACTGTTGGCCGGCGCGCTGATTACTGTAGCTGTCCTGCCGGCGCAATGCTGGGGTCTGACGATCTTCCAGACGCACTTCAACGGGAGCCTGGAAACCGCCGAGGGGCAACAGCCGACCGCTGCCGAGGGCATCCAGTTCGTGCGGGGCCGCTGCGGCACCCAGGGCCTTATGGTCACCGGCGAGACGACGCTCCAATACCCGGCGATGGGCAATATCAGCCTGTACCAGGGCACCTACTACATCTGGGTCAAGCCGGTCGGCTGGCGCGGCGGGCCGGATGACAATGTACGCGACATACTCTACTGGCGGCAGAAAAAGACCAACAAGCAGAACTTCCTGGGTCTGGTGCAAAACGCGCGCAATACCGTCAACGTCCTGCTGCGCGCTGACCAGGGCCCTTACCTTCAGGCGATGACCCGCCCCGCCAACGTCTTCCAGGACGGTAAGTGGGTGCAGATCGCCGCCGCGTGGTCGGTGTTTACCGGCGTGCTGCAGCTTTACATCAATGGGCAGCTTGTTGACGAGGTGAGGGCCGCCGAGCCGTTGGTCATCGGGCCGACTGGCGAGACTTTCCTAATCGGCGGCCGCAGCGCATATCCGCTCGACAGCGTGATAGACGAGGTCGTCATTAGCGACCAGTGCCATAGCCGGCAGCAGATTATGGCCGAACTGCGCAAGCCAATTGCGGCTTACTCGGACTGAACGTCTCTGGCGCAGTGTTGCGGCGCTGTGATATGATGTGGTGTGGCACGAGGCCCACGCGAATCGAAGGTCCAAGCCGAGAGCGCCCCGCACCGCGCTTGCTGTACGACATGATTACTGCAGCAGTGCCCGGTGATCCCTTCTAAGTACCGTCCGAGGTGACTAAGCTATGTCCAACGAGCCAATCAATGTCGGCATATTGGGTTTCGGAGTGGTCGGCGGCGGGCTTTACAAGGTGCTCACCGATAATGCCGAGAGCATAACCCAGCGCGTTGGCCGCCCTGTTAACATCCGCAAGATCGCAGATATTGACTGGGACCGGCCCCGTGATATTGAGGTCCCCGTTGAGTTGAGGACCACCGACGCCAACGAGGTCATAAATGACGACGCCATACGTATCGTCGTCGAGACTATCGGCGGGGTGAAGTCCGCGCTCGGGTTCGTCATGGCGGCTATCGAGGCCGGCAAATCAGTGGTCACCTCCAACAAGGAAATGATCGCAAAACATGGCGGCGATATTCTCGACGCAGCAGCCGCCAAATCAGTGGATGTCCAGTTCGAGGGTGCTGTCGGGGGCGTGATTCCCATTATCCGCACTCTCAAGGAAAGCCTCGACGCTGACCAGATTGACGAGATTATGGGCATCGTCAATGGCACCACCAACTACATTCTCACTCAGATGTCGCGGGAAAAGGTCGAGTTTGACAAGGCCCTCAAGGAGGCTCAGGACCTCGGCTACGCGGAGGCCGATCCCACCGACGACATCGAGGGTATTGACGCGGCAAACAAGCTGGCTATTCTGTCCGCCATCGCTTTCGGTCATCGCATGGATGTTGATCGAATCTATCGCGAGGGCATTTCACAGATTCTGCCCGAGGATATAGCGTACGCCGAAAGAATGGGCTATGTTGTCAAGCTGCTGGCCATCGCCCGACGCCACGACGACGATGAGTTCGAGGTCCGCGTTCACCCCGTTCTGCTGGCCGAGACTCATCCGCTGGCGGCTGTCGTGGGCCCATTTAATGCTATCTTCGTCCGCGGCCAGGCCTGCGACGAGGTCATGCTTTATGGCCGTGGCGCGGGTGCTTTGCCCACCGGTGTGGCTGTGGGCGGCGATGTGGTTGATTGCGCTCGCAACCTGGCGCACGGCGCGACCGGCCGCGTGCCCTGTGCGTGTGTCGGCCAGGCCGAGATCGTGCCTATGGGCGAGGTCAAGTCACGGGTTTATGTCCGGATGCGGGTCAAGGACCAGCCCGGGGTACTCGGCGCTATCGCCACCATCTTCGGCTCTCATCCAGGAAGATACCGACGGCAAGACCGCCGACATCATCTGGATCATGCACGAGTGTGAAGACGACCAGCTCACCAGCGCGCTCCAGGCCATCCAGAGCCTGCCGATAGTCGAGTCCATCCCCGCCCGCATCCGCGTGGAGGACTAGCCTCCATCATTCATCAAGACAGTCATACACAGGTCGAGAACCGGCCGGACAAAGCATTCACCTGCCTTTAGCCCAGATTCACTCTATCAACAAGAGGGGACTGACACAGATGAGGTGGCAAGTAGCAATCGCGGCGGCTTTGATCTTTCTCTGTGCGAGCGCAGTGGTGGCTTGGGTCTCGGTTGGGGGGCCTGTCGCCTGGCGCGGCGAGGAACTCGGCACCATCACCATCCACGCCAGCGGCACACTGGCAGAAATCGCCGCTGAGTTGCACTCTCAGCGCATACTTTTCCTGACGGCCGATGATGCGGCCGTGAGCAAACGACACGTGAGCCTGGATTTCGATGAGGCAACCCCCACCGAGGTCGTCACGGCTATCTGTAGGCAGACCGGCTGTGTCTTCCAGGCGACGGGACTCGGACTGAGCGGTCTCCCGTTCCCCAGTTTCAGCTTGCGGGAGGGCGATTGGGACGCCGACCCGCGTCCTCAAACAACCGTTGGTGACTACCGTATCTGTATCGAGCAGGTGCAGCTCTACCAACGGGCTGACGTTCAATTCCGCTGGGGTGATGCCGAGCCGGAGCGCGCCGAGAGCCAGGGCATGACTGTAAAGGTTCTTGTCGAGGCGGCTAATCGCGAGGCGGCTGCCCGCCTCTTCGGCCTCTCGGGCGCAGCCTCGGTGCTGACCGACGCCGGGGAAGTGCTGGAGAGAACGGGCCGTGAACGCTGGATCGTCCAGCAGCCCAGCGATCTCTCGATGGTCGGTTTGAGTTTCCCCCGGCCTGTGCGGCAAGCCGAGGCCATTAAGGAGTTCAGGGGCAAGCTGGCTGTGTACAGCAAGATCACTGAGGTCTCCTGCGAAGTCACTCCGGATGACACCGGCGTCGCGAAGAAGCTCGGCGACCTCGACTGCACTCTCGTTGACTGGAAGGAAGAGGGCGACAACATCCGCGTAACGACCGAGCGGGTGCGGCCGGAGAGTGAAGGGCGTGGGCGACTTCGCGCCCTTCTCAAAGGGCCGGACGCTCAGGTCCTCGCTAGCCGGGGCTATTCGGCGCACAGCGACGGCACGCGGACCACGACATGGACCTTCGCCAAGCCCGAAGACTGGCAGCCGGTCGCGCTGATACTTGACGGATACCTCCGCTATGAGCCCGTCAAGTACCTCGAGTTCTGCATTCGTGACATCCCGCTGCCATAAGCGCGCGGGTCCGGCTTCCGTAATCATTATTGTTGCGTGAGTGCGGCCGGCACTACACAAACAACGCGAGCTCAACCCAATACGTACTATCCAGCAATATTGAAGGTGGTCAAATTGTCAAATTCAAGGGCGTCGCTGGGCGGACGCTGGCCGGGGGTTATTGAGGCCTACCGCGACTACTTGCCCGTAACTGACGAAACCCCCCGCATCACGC
>JALGTY010000183.1 GCA_029821145.1 Candidatus Zipacnadia bacterium | reverse complement strand
ACCACGTATATCTGCGCCACAACAAGATGGCCAACGTCGGCTTCGTGGATGGTCATGCCAAGGCGGAAAATGAAGCCTACGTGACCAATTCCGCGAATTTCGACAGGAATTAGATCGGGGGCACGGCGTGTGGTGTCCTCAGAATTAGAAAAATTACTGTGTCTGCGGCAGGTCTGAAATGTTGTCGCGCAGAATAATAGGTATGGCAATAGTGTGTTGAGGTGTGGATACTAGAGGAGGGGAAAACTTGGGGACAGTCACCTGTTTCTTGCGATTTCTGTAGGCTCTACTCCTACTCCTTTGCAGAAATAGGTGACTGTCCCCAAGTTCGTCTGTGCATACTAACAGTGCAAAATACGGAGGAGGAATTGTGATGCGAAAGGGATTCACACTTATTGAACTGCTGGTAGTCATCGCGATAATTGCGATACTGGCGGCGATCCTGTTTCCGGTCTTCGCCAGGGCCCGGGAAAAGGCGCGACAGGCGAGTTGCTTGAGCAATGTTAAGCAGATTCAACTGGCGATCCTGATGTACGTGCAGGACTATGACGAGAAGTTCTTCTTAGGCCGGCAGACGATGGGCGGGCGCTACTACTACTGGTACCATATGGTGCAACCGTATGTGAAGAACAACCAGATATGGTATTGCCCATCGCACGACAAGAGTATGAGTGCCGTCGCGTACGGCTGGAATATCTATGGCCGCACCTACGGTAACGGTATGGGGTACTATGACGGTGCTCCCCGTACATACACTGGCGAGCGACTGACGCTGGCCGAAATCCCGAAGCCGGCAAGCACCATCGACATCGCCGACGCGGCTACATCTTACCTTACGTACAGAGGCTACCTGATCCTGACTGGCCTCAGCTACTACCCGAGCGTGCACAACGGCGGTGGCAACTATGGGTATGTTGACGGCCATGCCAAGTGGGGGAACCAGCAGGCGATGTATGGGGGAGATGATGGTAATGTGAACAAGTAGGCGGAGTTGAGTGACCTGCCGCCCCTTAGACAAGCAGGTTTACAGTTCACCCGTAAACAAGGCAATATATTGTGCGTACGTCTTAGTATCGCGCTAAGCGCGAATAACGAGTGGAGGTGTCGAGATGAAACGTGGATTTACCCTCATTGAACTGCTGGTAGTCATCGCGATTATCGCGATTCTGGCGGCGATCCTGTTTCCGGTCTTCGCCAGGGCCCGGGAAAAGGCGCGGCAGGCGAGTTGTCTGAGCAATACCAAGGAAATCGTTCTAAGCATCCTGATGTACGCGCAGGATTACGACGAGAAGATCGTATCCAACGCTAATCGTCAGGCGGATGGCAGTACGATAATGTGGTGGACGATACTCGACCCTTACATCAAGAACAGTCAGATCTGGAAATGTCCCAGCAAACCCGACAATGACGTCGGCTACGGCTGGAGCTATAACGGGATGCCTTACTGGTGTCATTCGAGCCAGGGCCGGGTGGGTCTTGCCTACTGGAACTACCCGGCCGAGGTTATGATCTTCTGCTGTACCCGGCCCGATGGGCCTGGCGGCTCCACGTACGCCTACTCGTACGTCAGTTATGCCGCCAGTCATTGGGTTGACCCCTATACCGGACACGTCGGCATCGTGCACAACAAGGGCAGCAATGTGGGCTACATGGACGGGCACGCCAAGTGGTTAGGCATCAGCCAGTTCATGCGCACCGATACCTTTGGCCGCCGCCTCTGGGGGCATGACCACTAACCCGAATAATTCACAAGACGCGTAGCTCGGCCTGACCTGCGCTTGGCGCAGGTCAGGTGAGAAACGGGGTACCCACGCTGCAGGCGTGGGTCAATTCTCAGCTTCCAGCCCGAGGTCGTTGGCACAGACCCTGCTGATCCACACCACCCGCAATACTGCGGGTGGTATTTTTTCTGTGCGTTTTTGGCACGGGAATTGCGGTGCCATGAGAAAACCTTGTCAAATACCTTGACAATATTGCACTCAAGGTATATAATGGGAGCGTTGTTATTAGGATGCACCCGATCAGGCGCAATTGCCTGATATCCGTAGCTCAAATACTCAAGGCGGTGAAGTGTAATGGCAAAAGCTATCGGTATTGACCTGGGGACGACCAACTCGTGTGTCGCTGTTGTCGAGGCTGGCGAGCCCACGATTATCGTCAACCCCGAAGGCGGGCGCACAACGCCCTCCGTAGTACACTTTTCTAAGAACGGCGAGCGCCTGGTCGGACAGCAGGCCAAGCGACAGGCGATTCTCAACCCGGAACGCACAGTCTCCTCGATCAAGCGAAAAATGGGCACTCGCGAGACCGTGACCATTGACGGCAAAGACTACTCCCCGGAGCAGATATCGGCGTTGATCCTGCAGAAGCTCAAGGCCGACGCCGAGGCGTATCTGGGCGAGGAGGTCACAGACGCCGTCATTACTGTGCCGGCCTACTTTGATGACACCCAGCGGACGGCGACCAAGCATGCCGGTGAGATCGCCGGCCTCAATGTGCTGCGTATCATCAACGAGCCGACCGCTGCCGCTCTGGCCTACGGGTATCACGAGGACAAGAAGGATGCCACCATCATGGTCTATGATCTGGGCGGCGGCACCTTTGACGTCTCGGTGCTGGATGTCGAGGTTGACAAGGGCAGCGAGGAGCGCGACTACTACGAAGTCCTGGCGACCTCCGGCGACACCCAGCTAGGCGGTGACGACTTTGACGAACGCATCGTTGAGTACATAGCGGAGGAGTTCAAGAAAGAAAACGGCATTGACCTGCGCAAGGACCGCCAGGCTCTGCAGCGGTTGCGGGACGCCGCTGAGAAAGCCAAGACGGAGCTTTCCACCACGGTGCAGACCGCCATCAGCCTGCCGTTTGTCACCTCCGTTGACGGCGAGGGGCCCAAGCACCTGGAAATGACCCTGACCAGGGCCAAGCTGGAGGAGCTAATCGGCGATCTCATCGAGAAGACCGAGGAGGCCGTGGCTACGGCCATCCGTGAGGCCGAGCTCGACAGCGACGGCGTTGAGGAGGTGCTACTGGTCGGCGGTTCAACCCGCATTCCGTCCGTCCAGGAGCTGGTCGAACGCCTGAGCGGCACCGAGCCGCGCAAGGGCATCAACCCCGATGAGGTGGTAGCCATGGGCGCCGCCATCCAGGCAGCGGTGCTGACCCAGGATGTGCAGGACATGGTGCTTGTGGACGTCACGCCGCTGACGCTCGGCGTCGAGACGCTGGGCGACGTGATGGATGTCGTCATCGGGCGCAATACCTCGGTGCCAACCCAGCAGACCCGCACATACTCGACCGCCACCGACTTCCAGAACACCGTCGAGATCAATGTGTTGCAAGGCGAGCGCTCGCGGGCGTCGCAGAACAAGTCCCTGGGCCGCTTCCATCTCACCGGCATTCCGCCCGCACCACGCGGCATGCCGCAGATTGAGGTTAAGTTCGACCTCGACAGCAACGGCATCCTGAAGGTGGCCGCCGAGGACAAGGCCACGGGCAAGCAGCAGGACATTACCATTACCGGCTCCGGCGCGCTGAGCGATGATGAGGTCGAAAGAATGGTTGGTGATGCGGAGGCTCACGCCGAGGAGGACAAGAAGTTCCGCGAGCTGGCCGAGGCCCGCAACCAGGCGGACCAGTTGGCGCATCAACTCGAAAAGACGCTCAATGATCTTGGCGACAAGGTCGGCGAGGCCGAAAAAGCGCCTATCAAAGAGAAAATCGAGGCGCTTCGCGAGGCGGCCACAGGCGATGAGGTCGGAGCTATTCGCAGCGCCATGGACGAAGCCAATGAGGCGTTCGCCGGCGTGTCCCAGCGGATGTACGAGCAGGCCACGGCGGAGGCTGCCGGTGGTCCGCAGACTGAGGCCGGCCAGGCAGATGCGGCGGCCGACAGCAGCGACGGCGCCGACACGAGCGACGATGACGTAATTGACGCCGACTTCGAGGCTGAAGACGAGTAATAGAAATTGGGGACTGTCACCTATTTCTGTGAAGGAATAGGACTGGGACTTAGAAATTGGGGACTGTCCCCAATTTGCCCGACAGAAGGCGAAAACGCAATATGGCTACGACCCTGGATTTCTATGAGGTGTTGGGGGTAGATCGCAACGCCTCACAGAAGGAAATTCGACAGGCATACCGCAAGCTGGCGCGCAAGTGTCATCCTGACGTCAACCCGGGTGATGCGGACGCCGAGCAGCGCTTCAAGGAGATTAGCCAGGCCTACGAGGTGCTTAGCGATCCGGAGAAGCGCAAGGACTACGACCACTTCGGCCAGGCTTACCAGCAGGCCCGCCAGCAGGGCGGCCCGCAGGCTGCCCAGGATTTCGCCGGCTTCGTATTCAACCAGTACGGTGCCGGCAGCTTCGCCGAGATCTTCGGTGACCTCTTCGGCGGTATGCACACCGGCGGTGGACGTGCCCGGCAATATGCCGCCGCGATGCAGCCGCAGCGCGGCCCTGACATCGAGCACGAGATGGAGGTCACCTTCAAAGAGGCTTTTGCCGGGGTCGAGAAGACGCTGAGCTTGCGGATAGCCGACCGCTGTCCGGAATGTGACGGCATCGGCGGCACTACCGAAACTTGCCCCCACTGCGGGGGCAGCGGCCAGGTCAGCGGCGGGCCCTTCGGCCTGCGTAGTGCCTGCCCGCAGTGCCAGGGCAGCGGCCAGATCGTCACCGGCTCATGCCCGAAATGCGGCGGAGGGGGTGAGGTTGCCCGGGACCGCAGGATAAAGGTCAATATCCCTGCCGGCGTAAAGGCCGGCTCGCGGGTGCGCATGGCGGGCGAAGGCGGCCGCGGCATCCGAAACGGCCCCAATGGCGATCTGTACCTGATTATGAAGATGCAGCCGCATGAGTTCTTCACGCGCGAGGGCGATGATATCTACGCCACGGTGCCGGTCACTTTCGTCGAGGCGGCACTCGGGGCCAGGATAGCGGTGCCCACTCCCGACGGCCGCGTCAATCTGAAGATACCCGCCGGAACCAAAAACGGTCAGAGATTCAGGCTCAAGGGCAAGGGCTTCCCCCGTTTGAAAGGCAGAGGCCGCGGCGACGAATATGTGCAGGTCGAAATCAGCGTGCCCAAGAAGCTCAACGCGAAGCAGCGCAAGGCTGTTGAGCAACTGGGAGAGGTCTGGCAGGAAGACCCGCGCAAGGATCTGCCCGCCGGCCTTTAGACTCGCGGCAATCCGCCGCAACATCCCGCCACGTGTGGGGCATGCGTGTGAACACAAACAGAGGTGGAGCTAATGCGACGCGACTCAGGTGAGCCCTTATATGTCATCAGCATAGCCGCCAGGCTGGTCAATTGTCATCCGCAGACATTGCGCACTTACGAGCGGATGGGGCTGATCGCGCCAAGGCGTTCGGACAATAACGTGCGGCTCTATTCCGATGCAGATATCGAGCTGCTGCGGCAGATCCAGCGCCTGACACAGGAGATGGGCGTGAATCTGGCCGGCGTGGAAATAGTCCTCAACTTGCTTAATCGCATTGAAGCTTTGCAGGAGGAGCTGGAGCGGCTGCGGCGCGACCTGGAGCTGGGGCCAAGGCGGCTCAACCCACCCGCCCAGCCTACTGCCGAGGTTAGAGTCGTGGACAGCTCCGAAGAAGACGTTGTCTAGTGTCGTGTCCCAGAGATAACTTCACACTATTCGAATAACTCACCAAACGCGTAGCTCGGCCTGAGCGTGGCGCCCTTCTTGCCACGCTCAGGTGAGAATGCCACAGCATTCTCAATTCCAGCCCGAGGTCGTTCGGCTGTTCTTTGTAGTTAGAGGTCGCGTGGACTTCTCGTGCACCTGTTCAGCGTAGCCGTCACACACTATACTAGGACGCGTAGCGCGGCCCGAGCTTTGCGTATCTTGCAAAGCTCGGGTGAGAATGCTTATGCATTCTCAGCTTCCAGCCCGCGAATGCCGTTGATTCATGCCGTATGCAATGCCCACAATATAGGGCGAAACAACTGGAGTAAGTACCGGCGAGCGGCCGCCGCCAACATCGGGAGCAGACCAATATGCAGGACGAAGGCTGGGTCGTAGTAGCGCGCATTTCCGGCCTGGGCAGCGACTTCGACGCGAATATGCTGATTGCCCGGCTTGAGGCTGAAGACATTCCAGCCGTGCGCCTGCCCGTACAGGCTCCGACTACCGCCATGGGCGGACTGGTACACGAGCCGATAAGAATCCTTGTGCCACAGGACAGAGTTGATGACGCAAAATCAATGATTGCTGACTCTGAGGAAAGCATCAGAGGCAAGGGCTTGCCAGATTGGATCGTATGGCCAGCCAGGGCAGTCGTAGTTGGGATCGGCGTCGGGTTCATCTACCATCTGTGTTCTATTGTGGCACAGGTGCTGCGCAAGTGAGGTGATAGATTATGGACTTCGAGAAGTTTACCAATCAAGCCAAGCAGGTGCTGAATAGTTCTCAGCAGATCCTGCAGCGCTATAGCCATACACAGCTTGATGTCGAGCACATATTGCTGGCCTTGCTGGAGCAGGAAGGCGGCGTGGTGCCGCGCATCATCGAAAAGCTCGATGGGGACCTCGGCGCGCTGGTCAAGCAGGCAGAGCAGGAGCTGGGCAAGCGCCCACAGGTTTCCGGAGGTGGCGCGGAAGGGCAGATATACATCACGCCGCACACCCAGCGCGTTTTTGATTTGGCCTGGGAGGTCGCTCAGCGGTTCGGCGACACCTACGTTGCCAGCGAGCACCTCTTCCTGGCTATTATCGAAGATGGCAATACAGAGGCCGCCAATATGCTCAAAGATAGCGGCCTCACGACTGAGGCTGTGCTGACTGCACTCCAGAGCATCCGAGGCAGCCGCCAGGTTACGGACGAGAGCGCCGAGGCCGCTTACGAGGCCCTGGAGCGCTACTCACGAGACCTGACCGCGCTGGCCGACGAGGGCAAGCTCGACCCGGTAATCGGCCGCGAAGACGAAATTCGCCGCGTAATCCAGGTGCTTTCGCGCCGCACCAAGAACAACCCGGTGCTCATCGGCGAACCGGGCGTCGGCAAGACCGCGATAGTCGAAGGCCTGGCACAGCAGATAGTCAACCGGGAAGTGCCGCAGATGCTGTACGACAAGCGGCTATTGCAGCTTGACCTGGCCGGCATGATCGCAGGCAGCAAGTATCGCGGCGAGTTCGAAGAGCGCCTCAAGGCCGTGATGGATGAGATAATTGCATCCCAGGGCGACATCATCGTGTTCATAGATGAGCTGCACACCGTTGTCGGTGCGGGTGCCGCCGAGGGCGCAATGGACGCCTCCAACATGCTCAAGCCCGCGCTGGCGCGTGGTGAGCTGCAGGCCATCGGTGCCACCACGCTTGACGAGTACCGCAAGCGCATCGAAAAGGACGCCGCCCTGGAGCGCCGCTTCCAGCCGATCGTGGCCGAGGAGCCAACCGTCGAGGACACCATCGAGATACTACGGGGTCTGCGCGAGGACTACGAGAGCCATCACGGCGTGAAAATACTCGACGAGGCGCTGGAGGCGGCGGCCCAGCTTTCCGACCGCTACATCCAGGACCGCTTCCTGCCGGATAAGGCAATTGATCTGATTGATGAGGCGGCCAGCAAGCTGCGCATAGACATCTACGACCTCCCGCCGCGGCCCGAGAGCCTGCGCGAGCAGATTACGCAACTCGAAGAGACGGGCTCGAAGGCCGCTCTCGATGGCGATTACACTGAGGCCGACAGGATCAAGGCACAGCTCGATGAACTGTACGCCAAGCTGCCGGTCGCTGAGCAGAAATGGGCCGGTAAACAGGAAATTGACGACAGTGTAGATGCCGAGGATGTGGCCCAGATCGTGTCCGACTGGACCGGCATTCCGGTGCTGAAGATGTTCGAGGCCGAGGCCGAGAAGCTGCTCAATATGGAAGACCGGCTCCACGAGAGGGTCAAAGGCCAGCACGAAGCGGTGGTGGCCGTGTCACAGGCAGTGCGCCGAGCCCGGGCGGGTATAAAGGACCCGAACCGGCCAATCGGCTCGTTCATATTCCTCGGCCCGACCGGCGTCGGCAAGACCGAGCTGGCCAAGGCGCTGGCGCAGTTCCTCTTTGACGACGAGGAGGCGATGGTGCGCATAGATATGAGCGAATACATGGAGAAATTCTCCGTGTCGCGGCTCATCGGCGCACCGCCCGGGTACGTCGGCTACGAGGAGGGTGGCCAGCTCACCGAGGCCGTCCGCCGCCGACCGTACCGGGTAGTGCTGCTCGACGAAATCGAGAAGGCGCACGCGGACGTATTCAATATCCTGCTGCAGATATTCGAGGACGGCAGGCTCACCGACAATGCCGGCCGCACCGTGGACTTCAAGAACACCGTTATCATCATGACTTCCAATGTCGGCAGCGAGTTCATCACGGCTCCGGAGCCCGACTGGGACCAAGAGCAGCGCCGGCAGCACTACGAGCAGATGCGCGACCAGGTCATGGAGAGCCTGCGCGTCACCTTCCGGCCGGAGTTCCTCAACCGCGTGGACGAGATCATCGTGTTCCATGCGCTGACGCAGGATGAGATACTGCAGATAGTGGACCTGATGATGGAGCGCTTGCAAAAAGCCCTGCAGGAGCG
>JALGTY010000182.1 GCA_029821145.1 Candidatus Zipacnadia bacterium | reverse complement strand
TAGTCGGGTGTGGTGGCGGCGGGGACAATGGCAACGGGGATAATGGTAACGGAGATAATGGCAACGGGGAGGTAACCGGCACCTCAACTGTGGTAGGATATGTAGGTGCTACGGCGGCAACGGCGCAGAACGGAAGTCCACCGCCATTGCATCTGCTCAGCGATCCGCCTGCCGACCCTGCCGACGCTGTGCCGATGGCGTTGGTCAAGCTCGTCCAGACTGGCTCGGCTACGGTCAAGGTGCGGACCCTGCAGAACGGTTACTTTGCCGCCGAGGTGGGGGCTGGGGCGGTGACGGTGACTGCTGATCCGCCCGAGGATAAGCAGGACCAATACTCCACTTCCGCCGCGACCCAGGTTTCGGCGGTTGAAGGGCAGGTCACTAAGGTAGATGGGACTACGACTGGTGCTCCTCCGACCATACGACCTGCCGACTTCATGCCTTGCCACCTGGGAGATAAGAAAGCCACCAGCCTGATTGCCTGGGAGGAAGAATACGGCGGCGGCGAGCACGCCAGCACAGACTGGCTATTCTTTGTCATAGGGACGACAAGCATAGACGGAGAGACAGCCTACGTTATGGCTGATCCGCGCGGCGACAACGCCCCTGTGATTGCGATGCAGGCTGGCCCTCCCGAGGTAATCTCCAACGGCAGCGCGATCCTACGCCCTGCTGCCGATGGCTCAGTTACACTCTACGGCATGTGCGAGGTCGTCCGCAATCCAGACGCCACCTACGAGGCCATCGGGACTATGTTCAATCCACCTATTGTGTACCCGGTGATGACTCTGGGCAAGCAATACACCACCACGACCGCTGCCCACCAGCAAACCATAACCATTGATCTCATGGCAGGGCTTTCACTCGCGGACCTGTATGACCCCACCGTTGCTGACACACGTTACCTCGAACCGTCCGATGGGCCCCTGGTCTGGACCACGAGGCTGACGGGCATCGGCATCCCGGTGGACACCCCTGCGGACACCTTTACAGATACGATCGTACTATCTGAGACCACCGAGAGTACGTATCCTGATGCCATCGAAACCCAAACATATCAGGACATACGTGCCCGCAACGTTGGGATCGTTGCAATGGACGGAGTTACCGTGTCCCGAGATCCGGGCCAGCCCAGCGGCACCGGACGCGTAATCCACTGGGGTCATGACCTCTTGATCTACGCCCGCGTCGGGGGAGTGGAGCACGGCACGGCGCCCTAGAAATATCGTCGAGACTCATGTTTCGGCGGTTGGGTTGTGGCGGCGTCTCTCTCCTGATGGCCGAGGTCAGTTCCAGAAGGCCAGCTACCTACTCTACAGCCTCGGCCCTGACGGCGACGACATCGGGTTGGCCTGAAGTCGAGACGACAACGACGGGGATCTGCTGATCGGTCCGGTGTGGCATATCTACACCAGTAGGGACAACCAGGCTACGACTAGACCCCGGCTCACCGTGCGAAGCAATTCAGGGGAACGCCCCTCCTACGCCCGGTGCGTTCCCCTGAGCTTTTGTTGCACGTAGTATTCAGGCGAGCCGTTGCTGCGGCCTTCACCGGAACAGTGCGCTTACTGATTCGCCGGTGTGGATGGCGTAGATGGTAGAGGCCAATAGCGGTGCCACCGAAACCTGCGCTATCTTGTCAATCTGCTTTTCCTCCGGCAGTGGCAGGCTATCGGTTATGACGACTTCTTCGATGTCGCTTTCCTGGAACCGCTCGATGGCCGACCCGACCAGCACCCCGTGAGCGGCGCCGGCGTAGATCTTGCCCACATCGTACTTCTCCCTGAGGCACTCAACCAACACCAGCATTGAAGTGCCGGTGGCGATTTCGTCATCGAAGATGATGATGTTCTTACCCTCCACCTCACCTACGATGCGGCTGATGAATGCATCATCCTTGAGCAGGCTGTCGCGCCGCTTGTCGCCGATGGCCAGCGGCAGATCGAGCCGTTCGGCGTATCTTCCGGCACGTTTGGCGCTGCCCGCGTCCGGCGAGACGACGACGAAATCGGTCAGGTCCAGCTTCTCGGAGAAGTAGTCGCATAAAAGCGGCACAGCGGTCAGGTGATCGGCCGGAACCTGGAAAAAGCCCTGGATCTGCTCCGAGTGCAGGTTCATGGTCAGCAGTCGGTCAGCGCCGGAGGCCTCCAGCAAGTCTGCAATCAAACGCGCGGCCACCGAGATGCGTGGCGCGTCCTTCTTGTCCGAGCGCACATAGGCATAGTAAGGCATGACCACCGTCACACGGTGAGCCGACGCGTGCTTCAGAGCATCCACCATCAGGAACAGTTCCATCAGATGCTCCGAGACCGGAGCCGAGGCGGTCTGCAGCACGAACACGTCCTTCTCGCGCACGTTCTCCCTGATTTGCACGTAGAGATTGTCATTGGCGAAACGGTCTATGTAGGTCTCGCCCACGGGCATGCCGAGACATTCGCAGATATCCTGTGTCAGTTGCGGGTGCGAGGAGCCGCAGAATATCTTCAGATCCTCATTGAGGTCATCAGGGATGTCGTAGAGCGTTTGCCCAGGCATTAGCCAATTCTCCTGATCCGGGGTGTGCAAACAAATAAGCCTGCTGTGTAATTCGCTCATGCACAGAGGCTCGTGGGTATGGTAGCACCACTTTACGCGGCTGTCAACCAGGCCGAATCATTCACCAATGCGTAGCTCGGCCTGACCTGGAATTCTGGGGACAACAAAGGCTCCGTCCTCTTTTTCAGACGAGTTCCTTGATGTCGGTCTTGAGCCGGGTGAGGCAGTCGGGGGGCTGGATTTCACCCCTGAGCATGGCATGGAGATGCTTCTGTATGATCCGACTGACCTTCGGATACTGCGGAATCTCGCTGCGCCACTTGGCTGTGCGCAGCATCTGACGGATCTTGGGATAGTCGGCGTTGAAGGCCAGCACCTCGGGATCGGTGTAGATCCGCTCAATGGTGGGAAGCGGGCCGCCACGCAGAGCGCGCTCCTTTTGCACCTGCGGGCTGGTCATGAACCTGATGAACTCGCGGGCAGCCTGCGGAGCTCTGGCACCCACCGGAATGCCATAAAGCCAGCCGCTCAAGAAAGTCACACTCTCCTCGCCATGTGGCCCCATCGGCGGCGAGGTGATGCCGACTTTACCCATGACCGGCGAGTCGAGACTCTGCGCAGCCTGGGCGGTGCTGGGCAGCAGCGTCAAGAACACCGTATGGCCCTGTATGAATTCGTCTTGCGGCTCCAGCCCGCCGGCGGCGGTCACTACGCTATTGGGCACCAGCCGCTCCTTGTATATCAGGTCGTGCATGTAGGTCAGAGTTTCCAGCGTCGACTCATCTGCCAGGGAGACATCTTCACCGTCAAAGACCTGGGCACCATTGCTCCAGAGATTCTGCAAGAAGCTGGTAGTGAGACCCTCATACATATATCCCGGGAACTGGTAACCGATTAGATGCTCGTCCGGCTTGCCCTCGACGATGGTGTGCGCCTGGTGTATCAGTTCGTCCCAGCTCTGGGGCGGGTTGTCAAAGCCGAATTCCTCCAGCAGGTCCTTGCGGTACAACAGCACTCCGCAAGTGGCGAGCGCGGGGATGGCGCAGATGCGGTTGAGGGTGCCGGCGGCCAGCAACTCCGGGATATGCTCCTCCAATTCAGTGCCCGACAGCAGATCGTCCAACGGCAGCAGGCGATTCATCTGAAGTATTTCCGGCATCCAGTACAAACACAGTGGGGCGACCGACAGCTCGCTGGTGTCGGCCCGCAGCGCCGCCTCAACGGTAGCGCGCGCCTCGTCGGGGTTGTAGGGGAGACTGATGCTGACGGGCGAGATCCGGGGATGAACCTGGGAGAAGCGCGTCATCAGTTCCTGGTTGTGCTGCTCGTCAATTTCGGTAAAACTGCGCACTGACAGAGCCACGGGTACGGGGCGTGCGCTACCGGCCATCACGCCCTCAGCGCCCTCAAAGCGGCTCTCGACGCGGATGCCGTCGGCCTGGATAGTGAAGCGGCGGATGTCCTTGTCGTGGTTACAGCCGCGCATCTTCAGAACCGAGATGGCGCGCTGGATCTCGCTTTCCATCTCCAGATACTTCATCAAGATGATGCCATCAACGATGATAGAGACATGCTCGGTGGTCACATAGGTCTGGCCGAAAAGCTCAGGGACCTCGGTAATGAGGATTGCCGTGACGCCGTGCTGTTTGAACATGGCGTTGATGATATAGACGGTTTCGCGCAGCCGCTGGCTGGCCTGGCCGGCCATAGCCAGATCGGTGATGCTGTCAATTACTACACGGCGGGCACCGAGCTTTTCGATCTCGGCCTCAAGCTGGGCGACGAATTCGTCGGTGCGCAGATGTACGGGCGGCATGTGCATGAAGCTCAGGTCGCCGGCCTGCTGCATTTCGGAAAGCGCCATGCCGAAGTTGTCGGCCAACTGCAACAGGGCCTCGGGAGCTTCCTCAAATGACACATAGACCGCCGGTTCCCCACCAGCAGCCCCGGCATGGACGAATGACAGGCCCAGCGTGGTCTTGCCGACACCGGCGCTGCCGGCAACCAGCACGGTATGACCGCGCCGGATGCCGGAGCTGATCATGTCATCGAGGGCGCCTACACCTGTACTGATGCGTTCTGTTGAGAGGTCTTTCATGTGGGGGCGATCGGCGCGCCTTGGATAAACCTGCGCACCGGCGTCACCGAGCTTCAAGGTATGTTTGCCGTGGGCGTGGTCCTGCCCGCGCGACTTAAGCACCTCCAAATAACGCCGCCGGTAAAGATCGGCACCCATCTCAAAGCTCAGGCTGATCACGGTGTCCGCCAAGTACTCCTCAAAGGTGGACCCGTGCACCCCCGTCTCTTCCACTTCCTTTGTGACCATGCAGGTCAGCCGAGCGCGCTTGAGGCCGTTGACCATGCCATAAACCACCGACCGCAGCTCCTGCGGGGTGCTTGCCAGTTGGGTCAGGTGCGAGACGCTGTCCACCAGCATGCGCTTTGCGTCCATCTCCCGTATCAGGCCGTCTATCATACCGTCGGCGTCACTAAGCTGGTCTAAGAAGACTTCCGGAGATGTGCAGATGACCCGGAGCAGGTCCTGCTCCTCCAGGGCGCGCAGGTCCCAGCCCAAGTTCTGGGCGTCGAGGTAAATCTGCTCTGGGAGCTGCTCGAAAGTGACAACCACCCCCGCCTCACCGTTGAGGCAGCCGTCGTGAACAAACTGTAGCCCGATAGTGGTCTTGCCCGTGCCCGGCACACCCTGCACAACCGCACAAACGCCGGCCCGCAGGCCGCCGCCAAGTAGTACGTCGAGTCCCTCAATGCCTGTGCTGACTAAGTCGCTCATTGCCCGATCCTCTGAGTGTCGGTGTTGTCCGAGTGCTCGTTGCCTTTCCTTTCGGCAGTGCGGGTCTGCATCAGCAGCCTGACTATCTCCTTGCGCGCCTCCAGATCATCCATATATGCCTCGCTCAGCATGCACAGCAGATCCCACGCCTCCGCGCTCTTGGCCAGGGCATAGCACTGGTACCGCCCCTCGCCGCGGCTGAATACCTCCAGTACGTTGCAGGTGGCCAGCCGGTCCAGTGCCTGCTTCACCTCAGCCACATCCCGGTGAATTCGCCGGGCCAGTCCCTCGGGCGTGTCGAAGGTCTGTGGATTGGTCTGGAAGAACAGGGCCACATCCAGACCGATCAGGTTCCTGGCGTAATCGCAGATGAAATCCTTTATCCGTGCGTCCATGACGCTTACCTTCCAGCTCGACTCCGAAAAGCTTACACGAGCCCACAGGCACAAATAGCATATTACGAATTATACACTATCTTCGCCGCCAGCAGAATACTTCCTGCCCCGGCCATACTCAATATTGCTCAATTTGCCAATTGAGCCGCGCGGGCAGGAATGTCGCGTGCCGGCAAGCAAATAACATGAGCACCCAGAGCATTCGTATCGCATCACACTGTTGCGGAGTTTTCTATGTCTTCATGCAACCACGCAAATGAGCAATACCACCCACGGCCGGACTTTCACCGCGGGACCACTGAGGGACAAGATTGGCTCGACCTCAACGGGCAGTGGGACTTCTCATTCGACCCCGAAGATGTCGGCGAGGCTGAGGCTTGGTATGAGCCTGAGGCGACCTTCGAGCGAACCATTCGGGTGCCGTTTCCGTGGGAATCGCACGCCGCATGGGGCACCGAAGCAGCAGCCGACTGTGACAACTACTTCTCGCGCAATGCTTATCTGAAGCCGACTGAGGTCAACAAAGATAACTACCGCGAGGCGGCGCGGCATACTATCGGGTGGTACAAGCGCGCGTTTGAGGCGCCTGAGGCTTGGGACGGGCGGCGGGTTATTCTCCACCTCGGTGCGGTGGATTGGCATGTGAAGATCTGGGTGAACGGCAAGGCCGTCGGCGAAAGTGAAAGCGGATACCTGCCCGTGGAGTTCGACATCACCGACTACCTCGTGGACGGGGAAAATACCGTGACCTGCCGGGTGTGCGACCCGCAGGACGATGAGCAAAAGCCGCTGGGCAAGCAGCATGGCTGGTACACCACGACCTCGGGCATCTGGCAGCCGGTGTGGCTGGCGCCGCGTCCGGAGGCATATATCCACAACATCCGTCTTACGCCCAAGCTGGCAGACGGTGCCGTCATCGCTGAGGTTCGCTGCCGGAATGTCAGCGAGAACGATAGTGTGAGTGTCACCGTCAGCGATGGCGAAGGG
>JALGTY010000181.1 GCA_029821145.1 Candidatus Zipacnadia bacterium | reverse complement strand
AGCGCTAACTTTGCCACTGCGCTCTCTTCGAGGTCCCGAGGCATCATATTCAGCACATACTGCCATTCATTCTCAAGCAGCGCTTTGTTTTCCATGACACCATGATAACACAACTCATCCCAACACACAATAGCTTAAGTTAGCGCCTATGCCCCTCTAGCCTGCTCACGAAGAAGGAGAATAAGAGGCTCAAACAGGCCATTCGCGCCGCTCTGCCCCCTGGGAAGGCTGACACCGTCTTCCAGAGCGCCTGCCAACTGCGAGAGAAGCAGCCCAAGGAGGAGATCGCCGAAGCTTTGGTGCCCTTGGCCGGAGGTGTGGTGTACAGCCAGAGGAGGTGGCGCGCCTGGTTGGTGAGTACTGGGGGATAAGAGGGAGGGCGGCCCACACACTTGAGGAGGCAGATGAAGTCGGGCCCGCCATCGCATTCTTGGAAGCCGTCTTGGCGCGATTCATCTCGAAGCAGTGTGGTCTCACGCAAGATGGTCAGCCTGTCGTACCAGCCGTGTGGGTTCATCGGTAACACACACTTGCGGAACGTCCTCGCGCGCCGTGGACGCCATGGCGGACAGAGGCAGTGGCCGATTAGCTCAATTCGCCGTGTACGCTGACACAGAAATCCGCGTCGATTTCGACGGCGGTCAGATGACCTCTGACGCCGGGCTTTTGCCCCTTCGCGAGTTCAACCACCGCATGGGCTCTGGTGACCAGATCACCGACCGTCTGCAGGACGATCGCCATCCCTCTTACGTTAAACGCCAACTAGTTGCGCTGGTCATCCAACACCTCTACGGCGGCTGGACGTCTCAGTCTGATTCGGCGTCGTTGAGCGGATGCCTCCCCATAGCCTCCCGCAGGTCCTCGGCCGTTGCCTGCAAGTAGACCCCCGTCGTGTCGAGCCGCGTATGCCCCAACATGCGCTGCAGGCAGTTCAAGTCGGCGCCGTTCTTCAGCAGCAGGCAGGCGAATGAGTGACGCAGTTTGTGCGGCGTGATGTCGGGCTTCTCGATGCCGGCGGCATCAAGTGCACGACGCAGGGCCGTACCGACGGCGCGTCTGCCCAGGCGTGCACCCCACTGTGTTGTGAACACATAGTCGTGGTCACACCTGGGCCGCATCTCCCGCCAGCATTGCAATTCCTTGCTGGCGTCTTCTGCCAACGGCACCACACGCGTTTTGTTGCCCTTGGCCGCTACGAATCGTATGGTGCCGCCATCCATGTCCACGTCCACCCATCTCAGGTTGAGCACTTCGCTCCGTCGCGCGCCTGTGAAGAGGACAAAGACCAGCAGCGCCTTGTCCCGGCAACGCAGGAACGGTGAGCTTTGCCGTTGTGTCCCGTCCAGGAGGCGCCGACACTCGTCTTCCGACAGATACACTGGCAGCTTTCGGGATTGCTTCGGGAGGGTCAGACCGCGGAAGGGGTTTGCTGTCACGTACTCGTTGTCCCAGATGTAGTTCCAGAACGATCGAAGTGAGTGGATACGCCTGGCAACGGTGGCTGGACTGAGGCCACGTTCCCGTAGCCAGATCACGTACTGCCGCAGCACTTGGCGCGTGATAGCCTCGACGTCGGACTCCACCCCCAGTTCGCCAAGTGCCCTGGCGAACATCCTCCCATCAGACTTGTAGGAATCAATTGTCAACGGACTGCAGTTGCGCTCCACGGCGAGGTACGTGAGGAACTCCTCGTACAACGGTTGGATCTTCATCTGACAACGCTCCTTTGTTGGTGGCGTTGTCGGATGGTGAAGTAGCGGGCGGGCCATAAGCAGGTTTATGGACACAGTTTTGGGCCCGTGATGACCGATTCCAGCGATGGCCGAAATCGCCTGAAAAGTGAGGCTATAACCCTGCAACTAGTCTCACTTTTCCGGCTCTTGGCCCAAAACAGCCCAAAACGTGTCCATAAGTAGGGGAAAGTGGGTCTATAAGCCGAATTCTGTACCTCGGGGAGGTGGTCACCATTTCTCTGGGATGCGTGTTGCCACACACCTCTGGCGGTCTACCCGGGGACCTCAGGCGGGCCACCTGTACGCTTGCGCGAATGTCCCCCTATGTGACCTTGCTCCGGGCGGGGTTTGGCCAGCCGGCGTGTCACCACGCCGCTGGTGCGCTCTTACCGCACCATTTCACCCTTACCGCTTGCGCGGCGGTATAGTTTCTGTGCCACTTTCCGTAGGGTTGCCCCTCCTGGGTGTTACCCAGCGCCTTGCCCTGTGGAGTTCGGACTTTCCTCAGGCAGTGTAGATTCGCATCCGCACCGCCCGCGGTGACCCGACCCACTCTCCAGATACTATTATACCCGCTTTTGCAGGCTTTGTCTCGCCACGACCGGCCAGTCTCCTCAGACCCGGTGCTTCGGACGCGATTGCAAGGCAGCTGGATGTTGCGCCTTGGTCAATCGCCGTCATCTGCGCGGACGACAACCCAGCCTCTGGAAGTGTGCGGTGTGGGGTACGGGGCATCAGGGCCTTTGATCGAGTGCCACAGGATACGGTTCAGCATATCCCACGGAGCCTTGTCGAAGTCCGACCAGTCCATGGCTATTGACTCGGCGGCTCCGTAGGCGCTGCCTGGGTTGAGCTCGTCTATCGGATGTGTATTCGGCTTACACGCGTAGGGCGTCAGGCTCGGCTCATCGGTGAAGCAGTTGAGCATCGGCGTGGCTGCGGCGTCGAACTGCGTCATCGGCGGCAGGCCCAGGATCAGTTCGATGGTGCGCAGCATCGCCGCGGTGTCGTAGAAGGTACTGTCAACGATGCCGCGTTTGCAGTACGGGCTGGCTAGCAGCGCCACGGTGCGGTGAGCGTCCACGTGGTCCGGGCCGGCTTGGGCGTCATCTTCCACAACGAATACGGCCGTTTGGGGCCAGAAGCGGGTCTGGCTCAGGCCCTCGACGATGCGGCCCAGGGCCAGGTCATTGTCGGCTACACATGCTCTCGGAGTTGGCCAGCCGGGGACGGTGCCTCCGGTGTGATCCTGCGGCAGGCTCATGATCATAAAGTGCGGCATTTCGCCGGCCTTCTCAAACTCGGCAAGCTCGCGCAAGAACACGTCGGCGTTGCGCTGGTCGCCGCCGGGAGTATTGAGGTCCCAGCCCACATAGTCCGGGCAGGCGTTTCCCTTCCGTGCTCTTCGCAGCGATCCCAGATATAGCCCGCACTGGGGTATATGATGGGGCCGCCCAGGCTTGGTGCGCGCCTGCTGTATTGGGCAGGCCAGCTCTTTTCGACCACATCTGTTGCGATCGCCCCGCACGACCACTGATGGCCGTCGTAGCTGACAGAGCCGTCCACATAGAAATTATCGAGCAGCACGAATTCCTCGGCCAGGGCGTGATGGTTGGGAGTCACCTCGCGACCAAAGTAACAGAGCTCCGCATCGCCGTTGCCCTGTGGCAGGTCGCCGAGAACCTGGTCATACGTGCGATTCTCCTTGATGATATACACCACATACCTTATGGGTGACGGCTCGCCCACGTGGCGGGGTATGGCCGATGGCTCTGTGGAGGTGGTGGGGCGGACAGACTTGCCTTCTACGAAGCCGTTGAGCTGTGCTGCACGTGCGGTGTATTGTGCAAGCTGTTCCGCGGAGTCGATTTGGGGCGCGCACACTATGCCGTGGTACATGAAGCCGATGTACATTTTCGGGTCCGCATTTTGGCCCGTGCCCAAGCCCTTCGCGCAAGTCACCAGCAGTTTATTCCCGTCAGGCATAATACTAACCGCAGAGGGAAACCAGGCCGTGGGTACGATCCCCAGGATGTCGTACGCTTTCACTTGCTGCTCCCCCCATTGCCGGTCAACCAGGCTGATCACCGCCACATCGTTGTTACCGGCGTTGGCCACGTACAGTGTCCGGCCATCAGGCGATACGCAGCAGGCATTGGGTATCGAGCCGAAAGGAGCGTCCGGATAGGGCGCGAGAGATACCGTGTGAATGACCTCGTCAGTCGCGGTGTCAATGACCGACACGGTATCAGAATTGGCGTTGCACACAAAGAGGCGTGCGCCGTCAGTGCTCAGTGCCATCGCGCAGGGGTGCTCGCCTGTCTCAATACTCTTGACGGCCTGCTCCTTGGCGGTGTCAATCACCGTGACCACTCCGCCGCCCCAACTGCTGACGTATGCCTTGGCACCATCGCCAGAGAAGATTACTGTGTAGGGGTTATCATCCACCGGTATGTCTTTCAGCACCTCGTTGGTCTCAGTGTCAATCACGGTGACGGTACTGTTGAGAATCTCGGCCACATACAGACGCTTGCCGTCCGGGGACAAAGCCAGCCCCCCGGAGTACATTGTCGCACTCCTGGGCTTGCCGCCGGCATCGGTCGCGGTCGGTCCCACGTTAATCTTGGCGATCTGCTTGGTCTTTTCGCCGGAGGTGTCAAACACGCCGATAAGATTGCTGCCGCCACCGGAGGCGTAGAGCCTTGAGCCATCAGCGCTCCAGGCCAAGCCCATGAACAGCGACTGTGGCCGCCGCACCAGCACCGTCTCCACGACCTCCAGGCTCTCGGTATCAATCATCGAGATGCTCTGCAGGCCAAGGCCGTTGTTGGTTACTGCCAGTCGTTTGCCGTCAGGGGAAAGTGCGGCTCCGAACGGGAAGTCGCCGACCTTGATCTGTTTGCCGGCCGGGTCGAGTGTCCAGTTCATCGGTGTGACACCGGTCTTGCCGTCAGCGTCAGGGCCTGCGTGCCGCGTAATCCGGTCTTCATCTGCAGCAAAACAGGTGGCGCAGGCCACTGCAATCAGGCACACCGTCAGCACCAGGCGCATCTTCATTGTCATGTTTCCTTTCAAGTGAGCCGCCGACTTGTCGTCGGGGTCAGTCCAACGCAGGTAACTCTTTCTTACTAAGACGCTCGTTTCCTGCCCTCGTTGCCATCGCCGGCACCACATCTGACGCTGCCAACGAAGGTGAATACGGGCCGGGAAGTCAATTCATATAGAGCACAAGGCAGCGAGATGCCAGCCCTGAAGAGGACACGGTATCAGCGATGCGTCAGCTCGACGATCTGCAGCGAGCGAACTTGGCGGAAATCGAGAGCCTCAACCAGCGTGGCGGGCGCACTCTTTCCATCGTGGACCTGATAGCCGATGGCACGCTGACTGTTGAGATGGGCGGCTATTTGCTGGCCAAGATGGCCGATGGCGCATCGGTGCTGACCGTCGCCGGCCCTGGCGGCACCGGCAAGTCAACGCTGCTGGCGAACCTGCTCGGCTTCTTGCCACCAGGCGAGCGAATCACTTCCACCGCCAGTCCTGAGGTGATCTCATGTGGCCTGCGCCAGACTTCTCCGGCGTGCTACCTGGCTCACGAGATAGGGTCCGGCCATTGGTACGGTTACATCTGGGGACGGCAGGTCGCTGAATTCTTCTCGCTGGCCGAGCGCGGGCACCGCCTCGCCGCCGCCATTCATGCCGACACGCTCGACGAGTTGACACGATCCCTCTATGATCCTCCGTTGAATGTCTCCGAACAGGCGCTTAGAGCGATTGAGCTAATCTGTTTCATGGTAATGCACAAGGGAACAGGGGGCGTAAAGCGGCGCGTGTCGGAGATCCACGCCTTGGTTGGCGATGAATATTGTCTGGCCTATTCCTGGAATGCCACCTCGGACCGGTTCACGGAGGCCGACCTGGATGCCGCCTTGTTCGCCGGTGGCAGGCAACTTCTTCCGGCCGCCGTGGAATTCGTCCAGCAGCTTGTCACCGACAACGTCTGCGATTTTGCCGCATGTCGCCGCGCCGTGCTCGACTGGTATACCACGCACCACTAGCCGCCTTGGCCAGTCCGCTCAGTGGCTATGAATGAACTCCCGGATGAACTCGGCCTGCTCCGGGTGCTGGTCTATCAAGCAGTTGCCCAGTATGTTGTAGCCAGTCATGGTGCCAGCCTCAAGGTGCTTGAGGATCGCATTCAGCTCTATCTCCAGGAAATCCAGCGGCACTGGCGACTGGCTTGGATAGTCCCGGATGTAGATCCCCATGACGATTGGCTTGTCCGGAAAGACCTTCCGGCACCCCTCAATATACTCATCAATATTGACCAGGTTCTCGTATTCCCACACCCACAGGTTGATGACATCAACTGCGTCCACCCATTCTTGCCAGTACTCATTCTCGAACTCGTGGGTATAGACGACGATCCACAAGTCCAGGTCGGGATTGTGGCGGCGCAGGGCTTCTTTGATCTTGGCCGGTGCATCCGGCGTAGCCTTCTCATGTGCCGCCACCCCGTGCGTGTCATCTATGAACGCGCCGACGATATTGGGAAACTCAAGCGACAGCCGGCTGACTTCCGCCGCCTCAGCCGCGACGATCTCCGGATCATCCTTGCGTCCCTGCGCGAACGTGAAGCGATCTGATTCCGCTCTCGTCTCATACCAGATCCACTTCGAAATATCGCCGGTCACCTTCGGCACATGACTGAGCTTCGCGAAGTTCACTTCATTGTTCGGATGGAAGATGAAGTTGGCGCCGGGCACACCGAAATATGTCGCACCTTCTCCCACCCCATAAACCGTGGGCTCAACGCCCGGATCAAAGCCGATACCTTCCCACACCCAGCCTGCTTCTTTCATACTAGCCGCGCTCATCTTTTCCACCTGCCTGCCATTCTGGATTCTAATTGGTGACTTCTTGCTACCGGATGCAGTATTCCCCAGCCTTCTCACCAATCCCTTTGTGAAGCCGTCAGTTCAAATTATTCGCCAACGCGTAGCTCGGCCTGCCCTGAGCTTGTCGAAGGGCAGGTGAGAATGCGATAGCATTCTCAGCTTCCAGCCCGAGGTCGTTGAAGCCATTAGAGTGTGTTGCCTTGTGGGGCTGAGCAGAGACAGCTCTATCCGCCGACGAACGCACTCTCCGGCTGATTTTGCTCAGCATATTAGTTCGTTGACGAATAATGCCGGCTGGCTCAGTGGCTGTGGATGAAGTCCCTGATGAACTCCGCTTGCTCCGGGTGCTGGTCTATCAGGCTTGCGCATAGGATGCTATAGCCGTCCAGCGTCCCGGCCTCGAGATGCTTGGCGATGGCCTCAAGCTCGACCGCCATCATGTCCAACGGCACCGGCGCCGGGATTGCATAGTCGCGCATATAGACGCCCATGACGATGCGCTTGTCGGGGAAGGCCTTGCGGCATTGGGTGATGTATTCATCCGTGCGGGGGAGATTCTCGGACTTCCACACCCACAGATTGATCACATCCACGTGCTCGAGCCAGTCCGCCCAGTACTGCTCTTCGAACTCGTGGGTATAGACGACTATCCACAGGTCGAGGTCGGGGTTGTGGCCGCACACTGCCTCCCTTATTCTGCGCGGCGTGTCGGGACTGTAGTTGTCATGCCCGGCCACACCGTGCGTATCGTCAATGAATGCGGCGACGACGTTGGGGAACTGCAAGGACAAGCGGCTCACCTTTTCCGCCTCTGTCAGCACTGTCTCCGGGTTGTCATCGCGTCGGTGAGCGCACGTGAAGCGGTGGGTTTCGCACATCGTTTCCTCCCACACCCACTTGGATATGTCCGCTGTCACTTTCGACACATGCGAGAGCTTGGCGAAGTTGATTTCGTTGTTGGGATGAAACATGAAATTCGCTGCCTCCAGGCCGAAGTACGTCACACCTTCGCCCACGCCGTAAACCGACGGCTCGTGGCCCGGATTGAACGCCAGCCCTTCCCACACCCAGCCCGCTTCTTTCATGCTGTCCGTTGCCATGGCTTGCACCTTCCTGTAGGTATGCTTACGCCGGTTGGAGTAACTCGGTTCTGTTCCTCACCATGCCGAGAATATCCTCCTGTGCAGCAGGTAAAGCGACAGGCATGGCGAAACCTTCCTCGAAAAGCATTTTACGTCAAGAAAGGGAGATCGCTATGCGCTGGGACCTGTTGCTCATTATCTTGCTGTTGGTATTGTTACTGTCCTCCGCCCCCGGGTACTCGCAGGACGAAGACCTGGTCGCCTACAAGCCGGACATTGTTGGTGTGGGCCGCCTGATCCTGGTCGCGCTGAAGGTGCCTGCAGGCGCAGCCGAGATCAAGGTGACGGTGCCCGAGGAAGTCAAGATGTTGGACCGCACTCCACTTCCCACCAAAAAGGAGCAGCGCAGGTACTACTTCCGCAGCCTCAAGCCGGCCAAGCAGGCGGACATAGTGTTCGCCCACCCAGCCGGCGAAATCACAGTCTCGATAGAGATCTGGTCGTTCGAGGACCTGCGGCAATTCCGGAAGCTCAAAGACACGCAGCTTCCGCGCCGCTGGCCGCTTGGAGAGATGCTGCCCGAACTGAAGGAAGGCCAGACTACCACCACCGATAGGATGAAAGAGGTGGCCAAAGGCAAGGGAGCGAGCGAGCAGTGGCTTAATTTCACCGATGACGAGATATGGTCAATCCAGCCGGACACCACGATTCCGCGCTGGCACTGGGTGAACCTGGCCAACGGTTGCCCAGTTCATGGCAAGGAGATCTATCGCGGGGGGGCCTTCTATCCGTGGCGGGATGAGAATGATAAGCCCATACGAAGTTACAGTTATGCCTCGGTGCCGTATGCCTGGAAGATCAAATGTCCGGTGGGCAACGAGCTATACCCCTCCAACGATTTCGCCAACGATGACTTCACCAGCGGCGAGTTCCCTGACGACGGCATCGGCGGGGGATACATCGCCCCGGATGGGAAGCACTATGGCTTCATCGCCGAAACCTGCCAGGCCTACTGCCACAAGATGCTCAATGTGGCCCCCCCGTGCGCCGATGGCTATCTCAGGACCGGTGACATCCGCTATGTCCACAAGGCGCTCGTCGCCCTCAGTCGGCTGGCGGTCGAGTATTCCTACCTGGCGACCATGACCCATCATCGTCACCGCAACAGGGTGACTCAGGTCGAACGCCTCGGCCAGGGCACGTTCGCCGAAGGGCCGTTCGTCGCCGGCGGCGGCTATGGCGTTTATTGCATTGACCAGCCGCCATATCAGATGAAACATGCCGAGGCGTATGACAAGATCTGGCCCGCAATTGACCAGGACGAGGAGATAATCCCCTACCTGCAGTCCAAGGGTTTTGCCAACATCAAGACCCACGAGGACGTCCGCCGCTTCCTTGAGGAGAACCTTTTCGCCGTCTGGATGCAGGGCGCTATGGACGGTACGACAAGCTCCAATGAGCCGTTCCCCCAGATGGGCCTGGTGCGGATGGCCGAAGTCCTCAACTACAAGCGCGGCAATGAGTTCATGGACTGGCTGTACGATGATCCCCGAGGCAAGATGCGCTACTTTGTCACCAACACTTTCTTCCGCGATGGCGCTCCGTATGAATCGACCGGCGGCTACAACGGAATGCATGTGACTGCCATTTGCCCGGTCGCGGAGGGCATTGAGCGCCTGCGCGAACTGCGCCCCGAGACCTATCCCAAGGAGAAGTACCCCAGCCTGACCGAGAGCCGTCGCTACCATAGCGTATTCGACTTCTCGATGAACACCGTCAACATAGACCGTACCTATCCGCGCGTCGGCGACGGTGGAGCCTGGCCGAGGTTCAGCAAGCGGTCGGTGCGCAGGTGGCAGAACGGCGGCGTGGCGGCCTTCGAGCATGCCTACAAGATTTTCAAGGACCCGAAATTCGCCTGGGCGCTTGCCAATACGGCCGGCTGGCGGCCCTCCCTGGAATTCCCCTACACGCGCGAGGAGATCGAGGCCGAAGCCGCCAAGTGGCCGGATGACTGGAACGACCCAAGCTGCCTGCAGGACGGCTACGGCCTGGCGATGCTCCGAAGCGGCGAGGGCATAAACAAGCGCTCCTTGTGGATGATGTATGGTCGCGCTCGCGGCCATACCCATGAGGACATGCTGCACATGGGCCTGGATGCCTACCAGAGCGAAATCCT
>JALGTY010000180.1 GCA_029821145.1 Candidatus Zipacnadia bacterium | reverse complement strand
AACACGTACAGGCGTATTGTGCGAGTGCCGGGCGCAACAGCGAACTGAATCTCGACCTTCTGCCACTCGCCTGGCTTTTCGGGCACCGATACTGAAGTCCTCGGTAGCATTGCGTCGCCTCGTGGCAGGGCGTCAATCTTGTACACCGCGTCGGCGTCGTTGTGCTTGACCCATACCGACATCAGCAGCTTCTCGCCACCTTTGACGGAGATGCCCTCCGACACACCGGCGTGTTGGGTCTTCCAGAAGGCGAACGAGTACTTGCCGGTATGGGCGTCTTCGTCGGTCAGCGAGCAACTCATCGGGCAGCCACCGCCGCACCACACACTGACCCCCTCGCGCAGCTCGTGTTCCGGCGGCAGCTCTCCTGCCGCGGCGGTGAACTGCTTTGCGCCACGCTCCTCGAAGCTGGGGTCAGCGATCATGTTTTCCAGTTCCTGGCCGCTGGCATGGAATTTCGCAACATCCATGAGCTGGCTCAGGATCGGCCTGGTTTTGTCTTTCTGCTGCTCGGCCCACCACGCCACGGCCTGCGCATTGCCCTGGGATTCAACCAGAGAGCTTGAGACCTTCCGGAGGCTGGCCGCTATTGTGCTCAGTACCAATGGGTCAACGACACCTCGCTCCAGGCCGTTGTAGAAGACATCCCTGTCTCTGTGGTCCTCGTAGTCTTTGGCCGGCGACTGCTCCATGACCGCGAACTTGTAATCGGCCAGGGCCAGACCGCTGTCAACAGCCTCGCGGGCATCGGAGACAGCCTGCTCTGCGGCCTCGAGACTATCGAATTCGCCGGTCCGCAGCCTGTCCATCGCCCAGTACATCTTCGCTCCCGGCACCGCAAAATCATAGAGCAGCTTGATTAGCTCTATCCGCTCGGTGACCAGCTCGTCACCCGTCGCCGCTAACAGCGCCTGGTCCAGATACGCCGAGGCTTTTTCGGCACGGGCTACCGGCAGGACATTGAACTGCTCGACTGATTTGCTGTTCCATATAGAAGAAGCGTCCTGACCGTATGGGTGCGGCAAGCCGTGCTCAGCCAGCCACTCCTCATAGCCCGCCTCGAGCTCGTCGTAGAACGCCTGCATCGGCTCGGCGGCGTCGCGGAAGAAGCCCTGGTAGAACTCCTGCAGGATCTCATCCGCATCCAGCCTCGGATCCCAGATAAGCTCCGTCTCCACATACCCGACCATGCCGTCGAGCGGGTAGATGCCATAGAACTCCTGGTAGAAGTGGCGCGCCAGGTTGGTGCCAACGATGTACCGAAGACGCTTGGCCGACTGGTGGATGTCCATCTTGGGCATAATGAACCACAAGTCGTCGTGGTACAGGTAGATGCCCATGCTCCTGGCACCGGTGGCCTGCCACTTGTCCCACATCTCAAAGGCATTCCCACCCACGCATAAGACCGGCACAAGCATCGGGTGCAGTTTCACGGTCGTAGGCGGCTCGCGCATTGAACCGTAAGCGATGAAGGCCAGGATGCGGTCCGGGAACTCCTCGGCGACCTTATCCGCAATTCCGTTGGAGAACTTCACATAACGGTCGCACAGGCCGATGCGGTTGAGCGGATCGGCGTCCGGCGCATCCATCGCCCGGCAGGCCTCGCAGGTGCAATCACCATAGCCATCATTGACAGCCAGGTTGGTAGCGATGCGGCCCGGCTCATTGCGGAAGATCTCCAGGATCGATTCGGTCATGATTTCAGCGACGCGCGGATTGGACACACACGGCTGCCAGCCGTGGGCAACGCGGCCGCGCTCGTCCACCTTTGGTATGAAACGCTTGCCATTGATGAGTGGGAAAAGCTCCCGCTCATCGAGGTGCTCCTTCGTCTTCATGAGTCGGTAGTAGCTCTCATTCGAGGGGACGGTGTAGTCCATGCGCCAGAAATCGGTGAACCTGACAAACCTGTCCACTTCGTTCTTCGGCCCGCGATCGTCCAGTCCACTCATGATACGGCTGATGAAATACGGCCAGTCGCGCCACTCCAACTCGGGAAGCGTCAGCGTGGGCTGCCGTGGCACGACATCGCCGATGCCGCCCGGCTTGCCCGGCCAGTACCGGCGCACTCCCACGTAACGCTTCAACAAGCCCACTGCGGCCAGCATCGTGGCCTGAGGCGTGGCCCCGCGAACGATCAGCGTCTGCGGATCGAGCGTCTGTATCAGATAACCGTTGATGTTGGGCAGTTCCACGTCGCCGTAGCGCACCGGCGGCAAGTCGAGTGCTATGGCCTTGCCGATGGCCGTCTCGCCGATATGAATCTGCGCCAGGCCCTCAGGTAGTGTGTCCGTTTCCTTGACAATGGCAAGCTTCGCCCCAGCAGCCTTCTCGAAATACAGTCGCAAATTGCGCGCGGCGCGAACTTCCTCGTGTCTAGCCTTTTCCGGGATCACTAGACACGCTTTGGCCTGCCCATCCGCCGCAATGTGAAAGAAATCCGCCTGGCCCTCCTGTGGCGGGGGTGGGTAGTTGAAATCCACCTCATCAGGCCGCGTAATCTGAGCGAAAACCGGCGCGGTGAGAATACAAGCGAACAATGCAACCAGGAATAAGTAGCCAGACTGCTTCATTGTCACATCACCTTCTCATCTACATGCGGTAGCCAAGCCCGGGGCCGGCAATTGACTTGGTAGATACCTGGCCGTCTTTCACGGTGAACAGGTCGGGGTGCAGAGCGCGCACATCGGGAGCCGCATCGGGCAGGTACTGACGCGAGTTGTACTCAAAGCCCATCAGGGTGTCAATGCGCGCCGCGAAGCCGGCCTCGTGTACCAGCGAAAGCCCGGGGTTGGTCAGGTCCTGGAAGGTAATCACCAGGCCCTGCTCGACGGCCTTGGCCACGTACAGAAGTGTTGATGAATGACCCTTGCAGGTTTTCAGGCCGACGCCCGACCAGCCCAACTCCACGGCCAGGTCCATCATCTCCAGGCTCGTCACACCCTCGTCAACCACGACCGGCTTGATGGCTGACACAGGTCTCATGTCGAAGCGGTGTACGGTGAGGTCGCGCTCGGTTGGCTGCTCGAGGTACAAGAGCGCGTCGAAGGCGGTCGGTGATAACTCCTTGAGCTTGTGCAGATACTCTACGACACTTTCGGGGTCGGGGTTCATTTCATTGGAATCTGTGGAAAGGTGGAATTGCCCGTCAATCCCCAGCCGGTCGTAGGTCTCCTGGACGACGCGGGCGATGTCAGCGGTCCGCTGCACGTCCGAGGCATTGTCATGGCCGCTCAGCTTGACCTTGAAGCAGCGGATGCCGTCGCGCTCGATCCACTGGTCGAGACTCACCGGCAGGCCGTCGTCGGGGTCCTCGTCGCTTATCTCCGAGGCCGTTAGCTTGTCCAGGCCCCCAGCGAGATGAAAAATTGGGAGATAGGCTTTATGGGCGCTGTGCAGGTAGTCGCCCGGGTACTTGCCGGCGAATTCCGGCCCGCACCAGCGGCTTAGATCGTAGTCCATGAACGCCTCGGTGTAGCCGTCATAGGTGCAGATGCCGTTGGCCTTGCCGAAGGCGTCGGCGAGAGCGGCATCGGTCGGCGAGGCGCACACCAGCGCCCCCAGAAGCGGCATCGGATCGGCCATGCCCAGGTCCTCGTCCACTTCTGCCGCAAGCCCCGCCAGCTCCTCCTTGGCCTCCAGGTACAGGTCGAGCGGATGACCGTAGTCGGCGTTGTCGAGCATAAGCCGGCAAAAGCGCACCGACACCTCGCGCATCGCCTCGTCTCTGTCCTCGAAGGAAACATTGGCACTGGGGTAGCCCCAGATGACGCTGAGCAGGATGTTGCCCAGACCTTCGGCCCGCTCGCCGGACCTCTTTTCGACCGTAACCCTTACGGTCAAAGAGGTAGTGGCATAGACGACGCCGGTGCCGAACTTGAGCGGCGTGCGCAGCTTGAGGTCTTCGAACGTCGGCTCGATAGCGACGAGCTTGATGTCGGTGTCCATGATATATCATCCATTCTATTGAGTAGGTCATGGAGTCGGGCTGCCCTTCGGCAAGCTCAGGGCCTGCGGGAAGCCCGACCTACGCGATATTCTGTGGGCAGCGCGACCTACGCCACAACATAGAAAAGGTCACGGGCACAATGCCCGTGACCTTATTCAGCATCGGCGTCGTGCAAACCTGCTTGCTACTGCACCATGGTGGCGGCTTCGCTGTGCAGCTTGCCGTCGCGGATCTTGACAATGATCTTCAGCACGGCCTCCTGATTGCCGCCGAGCAGCTTGCCCAGATCCAGGGACATCGTCTGATCCATGTTCATGGTGATGTCGGCCGAGGATCTGACGATCTGCCCGAGGCCGAGGTCCAGGCTAAGCTCGGAGGCCATGGCCATGTCGAGAAAGTCCAGTTTCGCCATCAGTCCCTGCATCACCGAGCCGAACATCGGCGCATCACTCGGCCGGGCTTGTTGGTTTTCGATCTTCATGTACGAGTTGCCCGTTATCTTTGCGACCTGTTGGCCTGCCTCCTCGCTAATACTCGCCAGCGTCATATTGGACCTGCCCAGCACTTCCTCGCCGGTCTGGCCGCCCTCATACATATTCTCCCAGGAATCCCCGACCTTTACCGGCTGCTCCGGCAAGCCCGTAATGGAGCGGGTGAACGCACGGTAGTCAACTCCGGCCATGCCCTGACCCATGGCCTGTTGCCATATCTGTTCGAAGTCCTCGCCGATCGGCTCCACACCGCCGAGCGGGTCAACCTTAGCCTGATACTCCTTCCTGAGCATCTCCTCAAGCTTCTGGAGCTTGTCGGGTGTCAGCCCCTGGCCTGCGGTCCCCGAAATGGTCAGTGTGCCGTCTTGAAACTCCATGTGCTGAGTCATTGCATCGTTACCGACCTGCGTCTTTGTGTCCACCACCATCTGTTCGACCTTGATAGTGACCGTGGCGACGCCGCTCTCGTCAACACTCCCGACTGTCAGTATCTTAATGACGGTCGTCTGAACCTCGGTATTGACGGTCATGTTCTCAGGCATGTTCCCTCCACCCGGCATGTTGGCAGGTGCTGCGAAGTCCATTTCCACGGGGATGTTGCCCTTGACAACCTCAACGGTCTTCAACACCTGCCCCGGCTGGAACTTGTAGCGCAGCAGTACGGCATCGCCAGCCTGTGCCCACACCACTCCTACAGCCACCAGCAATATCAGGATTGTACACAAGGTCGCCTTCTTCATCTTCCTGCTCCCCTTCAATTGAGAGTGCGGCGCGCGGCCAAGCGTCACTAGTAACGCGCCCTGCTAGCTTACTCCGATAGCCACATCGGGTTGCTCCAGGCCTTATTCCCCACCTCGTCAATACATTCAATTCTGATCGGGTCGGTGCCCTCCCTGATCTCGAATTCAACTTCGGTAAACGGCGGCTTATGCCCGCTGCGATACGTAGTCGTGCCGCGACCGGGCAGCGGGCAGACCACGCGTATCTCCCAGCATGGCGAACACTCCACCAACATCTTGTTGCCGTCGCACTGGAGGTTGCTAATTGTCGGGCCATTGGATGCGTAGAAATTGCCCGCCTTCATGGCGGCTATAATGTCGTCGTATTCGCACTTCTCGGCCTTTACCATAGTGTACCCAACCCAGGCATCGGCATAACCGAAATGGGCGTCATCAACCCCGAAGCCGTACAGCCTTTTTCCGCGAGCCAAGAGGTCGTCCCAGTGCGGCCCCGAGTCGCCACGCCCGACACCATAGTGACAGGTCGTGTTGTACACCTCAAGGCCGATATAACCTTCCAGATCTATCATGTCAGCAAGGGTCAATGAAAGCCAATAGGGATGGGCGATGAAGACAAACTCGGCGTTTTCGTTGCCGTAGTCAATCAGCTCCTGTGCGCTCCATCCCGAGTCATAGGACATCGGGCCCTTGGCACCCATAGCGACCATGTGATATGAGCCGTTGAGATCCGTTTGGCCTCCGTCCATCTCGATGCCGGGGATCATCAACATGCCCTTGTGATCAAGCCCGTCAATCTCCGTCACCTGGCGGTGGTCGGTGATTGCCAGAAAATCATACCCATGCGCCGCGTAGCTGGTTATCGCCTCCTGTGGTGTCACCTTCCCGTCGGATCCGGTAGTGTGCAGATGCAGATTACCCTTGAACCATTCGCCTTCGATTGAAAACGGATTCAGCATTTTCATTCTCCTATCGTGAAATTGGACTTGACTGCATCTCCTAAAGACGCGTAGCGCGGCCTGCCCTGAGCTTGTCGAAGGGCAGGTGAGAATGGGGGCACCCGCGCCAGAGGCGTGGGTCAATTCTCAGCTTCCAGCCCGCGAATGCCTCAGCCGGTGCGATAACTGATTCGCGGCCTCAAACTCGTCAGCATACAGCCGGAAAGTGTTTCGGCCACTGTGCTCCGAATTGCATTTCGGCGCTGACAGCATGCAGACCTCCCCGCGTAAGGCATCGCGCCTGATTGCGCAAGGAAAAAGCGGCCCATTGTCCAGGCCGCCTGAGAATGGCTCGGTGGCTTTGCGCCGGTGGGTGCTCAGTGCGAGGGCCTGCCAAGCCCGCTATGGCTCGATGACCTCTCCCGAGATCCCGTCCACCACCACCCCGTCCAGGAATTCGACCTCATACGGGGGAGGTCCGTACAATGTCCATTCGAAATCGAAGTACCGCAGAAGGGCTCCCTCATCTGGTAGGAGTAATTGGCATCGCCACGCTGCTTCCTGAATTTCGCCAGAGCGGTTCTCTCTGCCTCCTCCCGCGACACAGTGGGGCGCTTCAGCGGCAGCTTGGCAAACATGGCACTATACACGATCAGCTCGCCTGTATCAGCGGTGATGAGAACGGAAACACCGTTGCCGGTCCGGAATCCCTCGTCCGTGAACTCATCCCAGTGGAAGTGGTACTCCTTCGGCGGGGTGCTATTGTTTCCAAGCATCTTGCCGAAGGGCACCCTTCGAGTGTCGGTCAGCTTCATGCCGGCGTCTCGCCACCTAGGGTACTTCTCTGCAGCGATGCGGCGAGCCATCGTGCGGGCCTTCTCGGGGCCCATGTCCTTCTCCGGATCTCTGGTGCCGTTGCGCAGTGTAAGCGTCACTATTTCGTACCCCTGTCCAACCGGCTTCATTTCGAAGCGGCAGGGAATCTTCTGCTCACCGACTGCCGCTCTACCCACGCTGTGTGTGGGTAAGGC